>NZ_JBEZGQ010000077.1:0-16337 GCF_040650095.1 Actinoplanes sp. NPDC048791
GGTCGCCGAGGTCGGCAGGCCCGCGGTGACCGCGCCGGTGAAACCGAGGCTGGCGATGGTCTGGTGGCGCACCCCGGCGGACCGGAACGACAGATCCCACATGCCCGCCACCAGCGGCAACGGTCCGGCGAGGCCGGGCATCGCGGCCGGGTCGACGACCACCTGCCAGCGCCCGTCCACCGCCCGCAGCGGCAGGCTGAGGTCCTTGCGGCGGCCGCGCAGCCGCAGCAGCAGCTCCCCCTCGATGTCTTGCGGGCTGTCGCCGCTGAGCACGAGGGCACCGTCGGGGCGCCAGCCGGCCGACGTCACCACCGGGCCGGCCGGGCGGGTGCGCAGGAAGACGTGGCCGGCGGCCGAGACGGCGGTGTAGACCTCGTCGGTGCCCCGTACCGTCCGCAGCGGCTCGTAGCCGTCATCGGCGACGAGCTGGACCGGCTTGTCCCGGACCACGATGTCGATCTGGAAGCGCTGGGCGTACAGGCCGGCGGCGTGATTGTCGTCGGTGACGTCGAGGCCGATGCCGGCCAGCGGGAGCCGCGCGGTGAAAGCGAAGCCGTCCGGGACCGGGCTCACCTCGGCCGGCACCCGGTGCGTGACGATGCCGCGGACCCGGCTCAGCTCGATCCGGACCGGGCCCGGCGGGCGGCTGCGCAGCATGCCCCGCAGCACCAGGTCGTCGCCGTCGCGGTGGCTCGCGGTGAGCCAGCCGTCCGACTTGCTGATCCGCAGCCGCAGCCGGCCCTTGGTCTCGATCGGGGCGACCCAGACACCGGGCTCCAGCTGCCTGCGGGGCAGCGGATCGCTCCAGCCCTCGGGCATCCGCAGGCCCGCGCGACGGACCGTGATGCCCCGGGCGGCGGCGACCGCGACCGTCCAGCTGCCGCTGCGCCAGACCTTGCCGTTGCGCATGACGGCCGGATCGATCGAGACGGTGAAGCCCGCGGCCTGCTCGGCCGGGCGGGCCTCGGGATCACGGTGGGCCCGCGCCCGCAGCGGGAGGCGGCGCCGGCCGCCGTCGCTGGAGAGCCACAGCAGCCGCATCGAGCCGAACCGGCGCGGCGGGCCGCCGGGCACGTAGGCGTAGCCGGTCAGCTCCAGCCGGCCGTCGCGCCAGACCAGGCTGCGGACCGCAGACTCCAGCGGGCGCTGCGCTGCCGCCTTGGGCTTGCGGAAGCCGCGGTCGATCAGCTCGACCAGGTCGTCCAGGCGGCGGTCACGGATCAGCTGCCAGTGCTTGCGGACCTTGGCCGGCTGCCGGTCGACCGCTCCCGGGTCGAGCTCGGCGAGATAGTCGGTGGCCAGCCGCATGAACGTCTCGCGGAACTCCGGCGAGGCCGCCGGCAGGAACCGGAGGTAGCTGCTGAGCTTGTCCCAGACCGCCTGCTCCTCGTACACCCGGCGGAGCTCGTCCTGGCCGGCGTCCGTGAGCAGCTTGCGGGTCAGCTCGACCGAGAAGAAGCGGTCGACGAGGTTGCGCAGGTCGTTGTTGGACTGGGTGATCGAGCGGACCGCGCCCTCGCGGACCCGCCAGAAGTAGATCGGCTCGTTGACGACCGCGACGCTGGTGGCCAGGGCGTGCGCCGGCACGGTGACCGGCACGTCCTCGAAGAGCCGGCCGACCGGGAACTCGAAGCCGTGCGCGTCGTAGAAGTCGCGGCGGTAGAGCTTGTTCCAGATCGTGCGGTCGCGCAGCAGCTCCGGCCGGCGGGTCACGTGCGTGTTCAGGTCGGTGGTGGCGATCGCCTCGTTGTGCGGCGCCCCGCGGTACGCGCCACGCGAGGAGTACCGCCGGACGGCACCGCTGGCGAAGTCCGCGCCGCCGGCCAGCGCCTGCACCAACAGCTCGTACGCGTGCGCGGCCAGCACGTCGTCACTGTCGACGAAGGCCAGGTATTCGCCCCGCGCGGCCGGCACGGCCACGTTGCGGGCGGCGCTGAGCCCGGCGTTGGCCTGCCGGATGAGCTCGAACCGGGGATCCGCCGCCGCGAACTCAGCCGCGATGGCCGCGGACCCGTCGGTGCTGCCGTCGTCGACCATCAGCACCTGGAGGTCGGCGTAGGTCTGCGCGCGCAGCGAGTCGAGGCAGTCGCGCAGGAAGGGCTCGACGTTGTAGATCGGCACGATGACACTGACCAGCCCAGGGACCTGCTCGGTCGTCGGCTCAGACATGGGCGAACACCCGCCGGACCACGCGCTCGGCGGCGTGGCCGTCCTCCAGGGCGCAGAACCGCGCCCGGAAGCGGGCCCGGGCCGCGGTGGCCTCGGGGCTGTCCACCTGGCCGGTGCGGAACGCGGCCACCAGCTCGTCGAACGTCCGGGTGAACGTGCCCGGGTGCTCGGTCTCCAGGTCGAAAGTGACGCCGCGCACCGCCCGGTAGATCTCCCAGTCCGGCGCGAAGATGATCAGCGGCCGGTCCAGCACGGCATAGTCGAACATCACCGAGGAGAAGTCGGTGATCAGCGCGTCGGCGGCCAGGTAGAGCGTCTCCACCGAGGGGAACGCGGACACGTCGGTGACCCGCGGGTGCAGGGCCGGGAAGCCGGCCAGGCCATAGAAGTAGTGGCCGCGCAGCAGCACCCGGGTGTCCGGGCCCAGCGCCTCGGCCAGCGCGTCGACGTCGAGCACCGGGGTGAAGGTCGCGTGCCACTCGCGGTGGGTCGGGGTGTACAGCACCACCCGTTCGCCGGGCGCGAGGCCGAGCTCGGCGCGGGCCGCCGCGACGTCGGACTCGGTGGCCAGGGCCAGCCGGTCGTTGCGCGGATAGCCGGTCTCCAGCGTCTCGCCCCGGATCGGGAACTGCCGGTCCCAGAGCAGGGTGGTGTGCCGGTTGGCGGTGATGCTGAAGTCCCACTTGGCGATGTTGCGGCGCATCCGCTCGGCGTTGAAGGTGGCCGTGGAGGCCGGGAACTTCGGCTGGTCGAGGCCCATCGTCTTGAGCGGCGTGCCGTGGTGCGTCTGCACGTGGACCGCCCCCGGCCGCTTCACCACCTCCGGCGGGAAGGTGGCGTTGTTGATCAGATACTTGGCGCGGGCGATGGTGCGGTAGTAGGCCCGGCTACCGGCGATGACGTGCTCGACGCCCTCGGGCAGCGGCCGGTGGCCCCGCTTGACCACCCAGACGCCACGGACGCCGGGGGCCAGCTCCTTGGCCTTCTCGTAGATGGCGGCCGGGTTGCAGGCATAACCGCGATACCAGTACGCGGCGTACACGGCCAGGCTCTCGTCGATCGGGCGGCGCAGCTGCCACTTGTAGTACCAGCGCAGGGCCGGCTTGCGCAGGCGGGCTTTGGCCGTACGCGGCACCCGGCGAATCGAGCGCGCCACGCCGGCCACACCGCGCAACGCCCGGTAGCCGGTGAAGGAGTCAGCGGCGAGCAGCTTGAGCCGCAGGCCGGCGGCGCCACCGGGACGGGCGGCGGCCCCGGCCTCGTGCTTGCGCAGCAGCTCCGACACCGCGGTGAACATCGCCCGGCGGGCCGCGCGGGGCGTCCGGGTGTCGTCCTCGACGATCGTGAGCAGCTCGGTGACGGCCCGGTCCAGCGCGCGCCGGCGCAGCTTGGGAGAGGCGGCGGCGACCACGGGACAGCTCAGCGCGTCGTCGTACTGCGCGACCGCGTCGGCGTGCCGGGGTGAGCGGGTGGTGCGGATCGAGCCGTCGCGGTCCAGCCGGCGGATGTAACAGGCCGGCTCGAAGGTCGTGACGGTGCCCGCCTCGGCCAGCACCGCGTACGCGAAAGCCACGTCCTCGTACCAGCCCGGCCGGAAGCGGATGCCGGAGTCGAGCAGGAACTGCCGGCGCACGATCAGCGCGCCGAGCGGAGGCGCCGCCCGGGTCAGCGCCTCGGCCCCGGTGGCCGCGGACTCCGGCGTACGCCAGCCCGACACCGACCTGTTCCACCGTTCCCGCGCGGCCCCGACGACCAGCACGTCCGGCTTCTCCTCGCGCAGCCGGGCCTCCACCGCGGCGAGCGCGCCGGGCACGATCCGGTCGTCACCGTCGACGAACCAGACGTACTCGCCGGTGGCCTGCTCCAGGCCGGCGTTGCGGGCCGGGCCGGGGCCGCCGTTGGTCGTGAGGTGCACCACAGTCAACCGGGAGTCGCGGGCGGCCCGCTCGTCGAGGACCTCGCCGCTGTGATCCGGCGACGCGTCATCCACGCCGATCACCTCGGCGTCCACCGTCTGCTGATCGAGGACCGAGGACAGCGCCTCGGCGAGATATCCCTGGACGCTCCACGCGGGAACGACGACGCTGATCATGGTCATAGCGGTGCGCGGGCCGTCCGTACGAGGTCTGGAGAGAGGAGAACGCCCAGATTAGCACCGGCGGGATTCCGGAATTGTTTCCCCGATTTCGGCTGCGCGCTCCTCAGGGCTCACACTGCTCTGATGGATCACACCCACAATGACACCGATGCCGCCGGCGCCCGGCCGCCGTTCGTGCACCCCTCCGCGGACGTGGAGGAGGGCGCCACGCTCGGCGCCGGCACCAAGGTCTGGCACCTCGCGCACGTCCGCTCGTCCGCCGTGGTCGGCGACGACTGCGTGATCGGGCGCAACGTCTACCTCGACGCCAACGCCGTCGTGGGCAGCCGCGTCAAGATTCAGAACAACGTCTCGGTCTACCAGGGCGTCACGATCGAGGACGAGGTCTTCGTCGGCCCGTGCGCGGTCTTCACCAACGACCTGCGGCCGCGGGCGCAGAACCCGGACTGGAAGATCACCCCGACGCTGGTCCGCCGGGGTGCCTCGATCGGCGCGAACGCCACGCTGATCTGCGGCATCGAGGTCGGCGAGTACGCGATGATCGCGGCCGGCTCGGTCGTGACCAAGGACGTCCAGCCCTACCAGCTGGTGGCCGGCAACCCGGCCCGGCCCAAGGGCTGGGTCGACGAGAGCGGCGAGATCGTCAGCCGCGAGATCGAGCGGGGCTGAAAGGCCGGACGTTGCCCGGGGCGGCCGGAGCCGCCCCGGGACCGCACGTCAGCCGCCGATGACGATCCGGCGGATGCCCTCGAGGCGCTCCGGGTCGGTGGTGCGCCGGCCGTCGACGATCACCTTGACGCCGGGCAGGTCCGCGGCGGTGAGGCTGCGGTACTCGGCGTGGTCGGCCTGCACGACCGCCGCGCCCAGCTCCTCGCCGTTCCACGGCGGCAGGCCCAGGGCGGTCAGCTCGGCGGTGGAGTACATCGGGTCGGACACGTACGGCTTCGCGCCGCGGCGCCGCAGCTCCTCCACGGCCGGGAAGACGCCGGAGAACGCCGTCTCCTTGACCCCGCCCCGGTAGGCGGCCCCGAGCACCAGCACGCCCAGCCCGTCGAGGTCACCGACCGCGGCGGCGAGCAGGTCGACCGCGTACGCCGGCATCGCCGCGTTGGCCTCGCGGGCCGAGCGGACCACCGTGGCCGACGGGTCGTTCCACAGGTAGAGCCGCGGGTAGACCGGGATGCAGTGCCCGCCGACCGCGATCCCCGGCCGGTGGATGTGGCTGTACGGCTGGGTGTTGCAGGCGTCGATGACCAGGTTGACGTCGACGTCGATGGTGTCGGCGTACCGGGCGAACTGGTTGGCCAGCCCGATGTTGACGTCGCGGTAGGTGGTCTCGGCCAGCTTGGCCAGCTCGGCGGCCTCGGCCGAACCGAGGTCCCAGACGCCGTTCGGGCGGTCCAGGTCGGGCCGGTCGTCGAAGTCGAGCACGGCCTCGTAGAACTCGACACCGCGCTGCGCCGACGCGGCGTCCACGCCGCCGACCAGCTTCGGGTACTTGCGCAGGTCGGCGAAGACCCGGCCGGTGAGCACCCGCTCGGGGCTGAAGACCAGGTGGAAGTCGCGCCCGGCGACCAGGCCGGAGCCCTGCTCCAGCAGCGGCGCCCAGCGGGTGCGGGTGGTGCCGACCGGCAGGGTGGTCTCGTAGCTGACCAGGGTGCCGGGGCGCAGGCCACGGGCGATGTCGCGGGTGGCCGACTCCATCCAGCCGAAGTCCGGCACGCCCTCGCCGTCGACGAACAGCGGCACCACCACGACCACGGCCTCGGCCTCGGCCACCGCGGCCGCGGTGTCGGTGGTGGCCGTCAGCAGACCGGCGTTGACCGCCTGCTTGAGCTTGACATCGAGGTCGGCCTCACCCGGGAAGGGCACCAGGCCGTCGTTGACGGTGCGCACCGTCGGCTCGGAGACGTCCGCCCCGATCACGGTGTGCCCCTTGGACGCGAACTGGACGGCGAGCGGCAGCCCGATCTTGCCCAGGGCGACGACACAGATCTTCATGCTGGGGTACATCCTCCTTGGCGCGGGTCAGCGCTTGGGGCGAAGCCGGCGCGCGAGACGGCCGGCGATCCGGCGGGGGGTGACGGTGGTGCTCACGACGTGCAGCCTGGCCTTCTCGTCGAGCTCGGCGCCGACAAGGTGAAAACGTAGGCCACGCCGATGGAGGATACGCGTCGCCCGCGAGAGGTCGAACGCGGTCACCGGAAGACTGTACGACTCGCCGCGGGTGGTCCAGCTGAAGCGCACGCGCCGCCGCTGCCGCCGCTTGGTCTGCCCGGCGACGATGTCGTCGATCGTCAGATAGCCCAGGACCCGGGTGCCGCCGTCGTCGTCGTTGGCGGACTCGGTGAGGGTGGCCGGGAGATCACCCGCCGTCACCTGCGGGGCCGGGCCGTCGCCGCTGCTCAGGTTGGGCAGGGACGTATGCCAGCCGACCAGCAGGGCCCGCCGGCCGTCCGGGGTCCGGCCCCAGCGCACGTCGGCCGGGCCGGTCTGGTGGACGAGCTGGCGGACGTGCGAGGTCGCGTCGAACCACTCGTCGGGGAAGCCGAGGGCCGGGTCCCGGAAGCCGGGGAAGTTCAGGTAGTAGCGCTCACCCTCGGCGACCACCGGTGACAGGCCGTGCTCGGCGAAGTGCTTCGCGACGGTCAGCAGGTCCTGGACCGTGCCGTACTGGGCGATGCTGAGCGGGATCCGGTGCCGCACGTCCAGGTCGGCCCGGATCTCCTCGGTCAGGTACGTGTCCGCCAGCTTGCGGACACCCTCCTGCACGCGGACCCGTTCCTCCTGGTCCGCCTCGAGGAAACGCTTGCCCAGCAGCTTGCCGAGCTCCCAGGTGAAGTGCCGGCGCAGCACCGCGTCGCGGGCCTCCGGGTCGGTGATGACGTCGGCGACCGTGTCCATGATCAGCGCGGCGTCCTGCACGAAACCGGACAGCGAGGTGCGGTACGTGATGTTGCTGGAGTCCGTGCGCCGCACCGCGTAGTAGAACTCGTAGTCGGCGCGGACGGCGATCCGCCGGGCCGCCATCACCGCGCGGATGGTGAACGGCTGGTCACTGCCGGAGCGCAGCTCCTCCGGATAGCGGATGTGGTGCTCCTCCAGCAGGGAGCGGCGGAACAGCTTGGTGTTGGACAGCGCCCAGGGCAGCGCCGAGTTGACCAGCGTGATGTCGTCGCGGTTGCCCGGGGCGAAGACGGCCTGGTTGACCACCCGGCCGCCGGCGCCGACCAGGCGGCCCAGCACGATGTCGGCCTCCAGCTCGTCGGCCGCGGTGACCAGCCGTTGCAGCGCCTCGGTGCCGAGGTAGTCGTCGGCGCCCAGGAAGAAGACGTACCGGCCGGTGGCCAGGTCCAGACCGCGGTTGCTCGGGCCCGCCGGACCGCCGGAATTCTCCTGGTGCAGCACCTTGAAGGTGCCCGGATACTCCGCCGCCCAGCGGTCCAGCTCGGCGCCGCTGCCGTCGGTGGACCCGTCGTCGATGGTGAGGATCTCCAGCCGGTCGATCCCGATGCTCTGGTCGACCAGCGAGCGCAGACACTCCGTCAGGTACGGCATCGTGTTGTACACGGCCACCACAACACTGACGTCGGGCCCACCCACTACGCGCCTCCCCGGCACCTCAAGTCTGAAAGACGACGGGAGTCTATGACACGCCCGCTCGCCCGTACCGCTGCAACCTCTTCGCTAAGCAGGCGTTTCCTGCATTATGCCGATCGGTTACTTTCCCGGCCCCGTACCGCTGCCGGGCACCTGATCGAGGGACCCGGTGACGACCACGCCGGGGTGACCCGCGACGAGGCGGCCGGCCAGCTCCCGGGCGACCGGCCCGGCGGCCACCACGTAGCGCGTCCGGGCCAGGTCCAGACCCGGCAGCAGCTCGCCGCGCAGCTCCGACCAGAGCGCGTCGGAACGCTTGCGCACCCAGCGGGGACCGATGAGGACGGCCTCCGCTCTGCGCGCACCACGGCGATGCATCCGGCGGGCCCGGCGCAGCAGCACCTCCCAGCCCGGTTCCGGCCGCCGGCGGGCCACGTTCAGCAGACCGTCGACGACTTTTCCCGGTGCCTTCCGGACAACGACATCCTCGGCATGCCGGATGCGCTCGAGACCGGCGCCGGCCCGTAAGCGGTGCACGGTGACCCCGGCTCCGCCCGGGATGCCGTCCACCGTGGTCAGCACGTCGAACTGCGCCCCGGCGGCGACCGCACGCGGCAGCGCCGCAACCACCCGCGCGGCTTCGGTGGCGTCGGTGACGAGCACGACGATCCGGTCGCCGGGCGTGAAGGCCGGCTCGGTGACTGCGGTGATCGGCTCCTGGTACCACCGGTGCAGCTGGGCGGCGACGGCCGTGGTGCCGTACCGCTCCCGCAGGGCCTCCCGCGCGGCCGCGAGATCAAGCTGCGGCAGCTCCTTGACCAGCTCCTCGAACGCCTCGGCCACGCGCTCCGGCGGGCAGTCCACCTCGACCAGCCGGCCGGCGACGCCGGACAGGCCCGCCATGGTCTCCCGCGGTCCGTCGCTGGCGGCCACCAGCACCGGCAGCCCGGTGGCGACCGCCTCGACGACGGTCATGCCGAACGTCTCCTTGCTGCTCAGGTGGACCAGCAGGTCGTGATCGCGCATGAGCGCGGCGACCTGATCCGGCTGCACCGGGGCCAGCAGCCGGACCCGGTCGGCCAGCCCCAGTTCGGCCGCGCGGCGACCGAGCTCCTCGGTCAGCGGGCCGGACCCGACCATGGTCAGCGTCCGGGACGGATCCGCGGCCGCGGCGATGGCAAAGGCCTCCAGCAGGACCCGTACGCCCTTGTGCTCGATCAGCCGCCCGACGTAGAGCCACCTCTTCAGCTCGGTCACGGGCTCCGGGCGGACCGCGAAGCCGGCGAAGTCGATCGGGTTGGGCACGACCTGGAACTTGGCGGCGTGCTGCGGGAACTCGGCGCACAGGTAGTCGCGGAGGCTGCCACCCACGCACAGCACCACGTCGGCCCGGTTCAGCATGGCGGCGTACCGGCTGCGCACGCCGGCCTTGCCCAGCACCCGCGGGAGGAACGTGGCGTGCTCGGTGACCACGACACGGGCCTCCGGCCGGGCCAGCGCGGCGGCGACGGCACCTCCATAGAGACCGGTGTGGGCGTGCACCACCGGCGCCTCGATCCGGCCGGTCGGCAGTGCGGCGCGTACGGCGCGTACGTGGGCGTCGATCCACTGCGGGTAGCCACCGGTGGTCAGGCTCGGCACCGCCACCCGGCACAGCTCGCCCTGCGGCGTGTCCCGGACGACGACCAGCCCGGCCCGCGCGGCCAGCCGGTCGGTGACCGCGTCGACCGCGTCCGGCGACGCCTCCGCGCGCGGATAGAACCAGCCCTCACTGTGCAGCGTCGAGACCGTGCCCACACCGGAACGCACCGCGTCGGTGGTGGCCCGGACGAAGGCGCCGGCGAAGTCGTCGTTCGGGCCCGGATACCACGGGGTCACGACGGCGAGGTCGGCCGGCTGCGGCCGGCGGCCGCGCTCGGCGTCCGGCTCGACGGTGACCGTGACATCCCGCCGCCGGCGTCCCACGCTCCAGGCCGCGACCAGTGCCGGCACATCGCCGGCCACCACGGCGGCACCCGCCGGCAGGGCGCTGCCCGCCAGCAACGCCGCGACAGCGCGCCGGTCCGGCATACGGCGCAGCTCCACTCCGGGCGGTGGCTCGACAGCGGACCAGGCCGGTCCGTCGAGCACGACCAGCGTCACCGCGGCACCACCGGCGGCCGCCTGGGCACTCAGCCGTAGCGCTGCGTTGATCCGCCGGCTGCCGAGCGCGAGGTAGACCACGGTCCGGCGCGACATCCAGCCTCTTTTCTCCGAAGTTGATGACCGCGGCCCGCACCGAGGTACTACTCTGCGCAGGTTCGCGTCACCTGCTCCCGCTGCGAAGGTGGATCATGTCATGACGCTTCTCACCGACGCGGAAGCCTCGAAGTACTGGAACGAGCGCCACCAGCAGGAGACCGATCTGCGCTCCGGCGGCGACATCTCGTTCGACGAGGCGACCAACTATATGTTCTACCTGCGACGACTCACCATGCTCATGGACCGCGTCGGTCTGCAGAACAACCCCGTGGCCCCGCTCTACCTGCTCGACGCCGGCTGCGGCAAGGGCTACTTCAGCCGGGAGCTGGCCAAGTTCGGCCACCAGGTCGACGGCATCGACGGCAGCGAGGCGGCCATCGCGCACTGCCGGGAGCTGGGCGGCGGCCCGCGATACCACCAGACCACGCTCTCGGGCTGGCGCACGCCGTGGCTGTACGACGTCGTCTTCACCGTCGACGTGCTCTTCCACATCCTGGACGACGCGGAGTGGGCCCGGTCCACCCGCAACCTGGCCTCGCTGGTCCGGCTCGGCGGCAAGCTCGTCATCGGCGACTGGGGCCAGGACGGCGACCACGTGTACGGCAATTACCAGGTGGTCCGCGGGCGGGACAAGTACCTGCCGTTGCTGGACGCCTGCGGCATGCGTTTCGACGGCTGGGAGCCGTACCGCTTCCGGCGTAGCCCCATCGGGCTCTACACCTTCACCCGCATCGGCTGAGGATCGGCATCAACATGCTCATTCACGAACTGCTTCCCCTCGTCGGCGATGTGACGACCGTCGTGGAGGTGAGCGAGAACGGCCAGGCACTCCGCGAGCTGCTGCGGGCCCCGGCCGAGACGTACCGGGCGTACGTGCCCGACGGCGAGAAGATGGACGCCGGCACCGTGGTGACCGCCTTCCTGGGTCCCAAGCCCGAGGCCCACGTCGACGTCGAGACGGTGGCCCCGGCGCTGCGGGAGCTTCCCGTCGGCGGCCGCGCGCTGCTCCTGCTCGGCTGGCCGGTGCCCGACCTGCCCTACCACCGGCTGCTCGACGAGCTGGTCGCTGCGGGCTGCCAGGTGCTCCAAGTCGTACCCCTGGACAAGGTCTCGCGGCACGGGGCGCACTGCGCCGTCGTGGCCGCGCGGGTCGACCGCCTGGTGCCGCTGCGCACGCACCTGACGGACACGCCGGTCGTCTTCGACGGGGAGAGCCCCGACCTGCGCGCCCTGCTGCGGCTCACCGGTGAGTACGTGTTCCAGGACCTGCTCAGCCGGCCGCTACGCAGCCAGCTCGCCGACGCGGCCGACCGGATCAAGGCCCAGGACCAGCGCATCCGGCAGCTGGAGAAGGACGTGGCGGCCCGCGACGCCACGATCGCCAAGGCCGAGAGCCGGCTCGCCCGGGCCCGCAACGACATCGCCGACCTGCGCGCCTCGACCCCGTTCCGGGTCGGCACCACGGTCGTGCAGGGCGCTCGCCGGCCCACCCGGGGCATCGTCAGCGTGCCGGTCGGACTGGTCCGGATCTGGCGCAAGCGGGGTGTCCCCGGCGGTCGTCCCGGCCCGGAAGCCTGACCCGGGCCGCCCTGTATGGTGGGCCGTCGAACTCGACCAGCCGGTTTCCTGAATCCCACGGAGAAGACTGCGATGAAGGTTTTGAGCATTGTCGGCGCCCGGCCACAGCTGGTGAAGCTGGCGCCCATCGCGCAGGCCTTCGCCGGCACCGACCACCAGCACGTGATCGTCCACACCGGACAGCACTACGACGTCAACCTGTCGGACGTGTTCTTCACCGGGCTCGGTATCCCCGACCCGGACGTGCACCTGGGAGTCGGCTCGGGCAGCCACGGCGTGCAGACCGGCGCGGTGCTCAGCGCCATGGACCCGGTGCTGGAGCTGGAGAAGCCGGACTGGGTGCTGGTCTACGGCGACACCAACTCGACGCTGGCCGGCGCCGTCGCCGCGGTCAAGATGCACATCCCGGTGGCGCACCTGGAGGCCGGGCTGCGCTCGTTCAACCGCCGGATGCCGGAGGAGCACAACCGGGTGCTCACCGACCACGCGGCCGACCTGCTGCTCGCCCCGACCGAGGAAGCGGTCCGCCACCTGCGGGCCGAGGGCCTGGGTGAGCGGACCGAGCTGGTCGGCGACGTGATGGTCGACGTCTGCTACCGCGTACGCGACGACGTGCTGGCCGGTAAGCACTCCGCTCCGGCGCTGCCCGACGGCATCGACCCCGCCCAGCCGTACCTGCTGGCCACCCTGCACCGCGCGGAGAACACCGACGACCCGCGGCGGCTGTCGCAGCTGCTGGGTGCCATGGCCGAGCTGCCCGTACCGGTGGCGTTGCTGGCCCACCCGCGGCTGGTAGCCCGGGCCGAGGCGCAGGGCCTGAAGCTGCAGCAGGGCGCGGTGCACGTCGGCACGCCCCTGCCGTACGCGTCGATGGTGGCCGCGGTGCTCGGCTCCGCCGGCGTGGTCACCGACTCGGGCGGCCTGCAGAAGGAGGCCTACCTCCTGGGCCGGCCGTGCACCACCCTGCGCACCGAGACCGAATGGGTCGAGACGCTCGAGGACGGCTGGAACCACCTCGTGACGGACCCGGCCGAGCTCGGCGACACCTGGACCGCGCTGGCCACCCGCCCCGCCCCGCAGGCCGAGCGGGGCACCCCGTACGGCGACGGCGCCGCGGCGAAGCGGGTCGTCGAGGTGCTGGCCGAGCGTTTCGCCGCTCGCTGACCCACCGAAAAAGGGCCCCCGCTCGGGGGGCCCTTTTTGCGTTCCGGCTACTTGTCGCCGACGTAGGGCTTGCGGTCGAGGGCCGTCGTCGTACGGACCCCCGGGTAACGCCGCGACAGCCGCCAGGCCAGCGGCACCGACGGCTGGTCGGCGGCCACGATCCGGTCGGCCCGGGCCAGGTCCAGCTCGGCGAGCCGCTGCTGACCCTTGCGGGACAGGATCAGCGGACGCATGACCTTGAACGTCGGCCAGAACATCTTCTTGTGGATGCCCTTGGACACCCGCGACTGGGCCCGCCGGGTGAGCGCCAGGCCGGCGTCCACCTTCTTCAGCGCCGGCCGGCCGACGGTCATCGACCGCGCCTTACCGAACGCCTTGGCCGGCAGGGTGAACAGGACGCCCCGCTCGATCCGCCGGATCGGTACGTCGGTCGCCTCGACGTCGAACACCCGGTGGACGCGCACCCGCGGATCGAGGGCGGCCTCCTCCGTGCTGCTGTTCTCGGCCACGAGCAGGTCGATGTCCACCCCGGCGTCCACCAGGTCCTGCACGTAGGACCGGACCCGGGTGGTCAGCTTGTAGCTGAGGGCGAGGATCACGACGCGGGGCCGGGTCACCGGGTCGGCTGGCGTGCTCACGACGACAACTCCTGAACGCTCGACGGTCGGACGAAGGCGCGCATCCGGGTCTCCAGCGGCTCCAGCAGTGTGTCCCGCTGGAAGGTGTCGGCGTGCCGGCGGGCGGCCTCGCGCACCTCCGGACCGGCCTCCCGAGCAGCCTGACCGGCCTCGATGAAGGACTGCGCCAGCTTCTCGGGGTCGAGGCTGTCGGCGTGGAACCACAACGGATAACCCTCGAGCACCTCACGGGCCGCGATGTCCGGCGCGTGCACCGAGACGATCGGCCGGCCGGTGGCCATGTACTCGAAGATCTTGCCCGAGGTGACGTACCGCCCACCGGCGGCCAGGAACACCAGCACGTCGCTGTCGGCGTAGACCGAGGACACCTCGGTCTTGGACACCGGACCCCGCAGCCGCAGACCGGCGTCCGTTTCCGGATCGATCTGACCCGCGGCGTCCAGGCCCAGCCGGGGCAGGAAGCTCGAGTGGCTGTGCTTGAAGAAGCCCAGGTGGCCGAAGATGTTGAGCTCGGAACCGGCCAGATCCGGGTGCGTGCGGGCGATCCGGAAGGCCTCCGCCATCTCCTCCACCGGCTGATGCGTGGTCACCGTGCCGAGGTAGCCGAACTTCAGCGGACGCTGCGGAGCGGTCGTCTCCACCGACTCGGCCGAGGGCAGCTCCAGCAGGTCCGGGTCCCAGCCGTTCGGCACGACCATCATCCGGTCGGCCGCCTGCGGATAGCGCTCGGCGTGCCAGTCACGCAGGGCGTTGTTGACGAAGACGGTCGCCGCGGACTTGCCGATCACCCGGCGCTCCCACTTCCACGTCGGGTGCTCCGGCGGGTACGCGGGCTCGTCCTTGAACAGGTCGAGGGTCCAGGAGTCGCGGTAGTCGATCACGTACGGGATCTTGGCCAGCTTGCCGATCGCCCAGCCCGCGGCGAAGGCGGAGAACGGGTTGCCGGTGGCCAGCACCGCGTCGAACTTCTCCCGCCGGTGCAGCTTGAGGGCCTTGGTGACCGACGAACGGGCCCAGGAGACGTACTGCTCGGGGAACTGCTTGGCCTCGCGCCACTCGAAGAACTTCTTGGACACCGTGGGCATCGTGCCGCGGAACCAGCTCATGTTCTGCAGCTCGTGCTCCCACCGGAAGGTGTCCAGGTCGGGCCGCTCCACGGTGATCCGCGGGTCGACCGTGTCCAGCAGCTTCTCGTCGGTGGAGCCGATCACGTCGTACAGGAAGCCCAGCGGCGCGGCGAAGACCGTGACGTCCCAGCCGGCGCGCGCGAAGTGGTTCGCCGTCGCCCGGGCCCGGTAGACACCGCTGGCCCGCGACGGGGGGAAGTAGAAGGCGAGATAGAGCAGGCGAGGACGCCGTTCGCTAGCGGTCATACCTTGTCCTCATGGTCCACAGTTTCCCCTTGATGCCCTGGGCTGGTCACCTGGTCGATACGGAAGGCGATACGCGGTCGGTGGCGCCCGTCCGTGGCGAGGCGCTGGGCGACCGGGAACGACTGCGGGTCCGTCACCACGAGCGCGTCGAACCGTCCCCACCGGCGGCTGAACTCGGCCAGGGGGCGGTCTCCGGCGTCTCGCCACAGCCGACCGTACAGGGGCAGGAAAACCCGCCGGTGCAGCGGGCGGCCGATGCGCCGGTCGTACGCCGACACCAGCCGCTTGCCGCGGCGGCCTCCGACGCGCCGCAGCAGGGACTTCGGCGCCCGGTCGAGGACTAGACGCTCGGCGGCGAGCGGCCAGTGCCCGCGGCCCAGCCGGGCCAGCTCGACCAGCTCCACGCCGGCGGCGAACTCGTCGCCGGCCCAGGCCTCCGCCTTGTCCACCAGCACGACCGGACGTGCGCCCGTCGCCGCCAGCGTCCGGGTCTCCTCGGTCACGGCCAGTCGCCGGTTGGCACCCAGGGCAAGGAAAAGAACTCGCATGATGCTCCAGAATGCCGTCGGTCGGATCAGGCTCAGGGCCGGGACTGCGGGGCGAACCAGGCCTCGTGGTGCTGACGGGCCACCGCCTGGTAGCCGAAGCGGTCGGCCAGGACGCGGCGGGCCCGGTCCAGGTCCATGCCGTCGGGGAACCGGTCACGCAGCTGCTCGTACCCGGCCACGATGGCCGCGCTGTCCTCTTCGACCTCGATCAGCTGTCCGGCGTCGGACTCGATGCCGGCCAGGGTCTGCTCGGGGCCGCCGCAACGGGTGACGATCACCGGCATACCGGCCGCGGCCGCCTCGATGACGACGACGCCGAAGGTCTCGTAGCGGCTCGGGTGCACGAGCACGTCGTGCTCCCGCATGAGGCTCAGGGCCTCCACGGGCGACAGTGCGCCGGCGAAGGTCACCGCCTCGGCCACGCCCAGTTCCTCGGCCCGTTCCGCCAGCCGGCCGCGCAACTCACCCTCGCCCACCAGGGTCAGGGTGAGGGCCGGCTCCTGCCGGCGGCAGGCGGCGAACGCCTCGAGCAACCAGGTGACGCCCTTGCGCTCGATCAGGCCGCCGACGAAGAGCCAACGGTGCAGCGTCTTCACCGGCTCGGCCCGCGGGGTCGCGAAGTCGATCGGGTTGGCGATCGGCCGCAGCTTGTCCGCGTGCTCGGGGAAGGCCGTCGTGAGCTGCTCGCGCAGCTCGTCGCCGACCACGAAGAAGGCCTCGCAGGCCGCCAGCACCTCGGCGTAGCCGGCGTGGCCGTCCGGCTCGGCGAGCATCCGGTCCAGGAACGTGGCGTGCTCGGTGACGAACAGCCGGCTGCCCGGCCGCATGTTGCGCAGGGCCGGCAGGCCGCCGAGCAGGCCGACGTGCGCGTGCACGACCTCGGCGTCGAGCGGCCGGCCGCCGAGCGCGACCTTGAGCGCGTCGGCGG
>NZ_JBEZGQ010000078.1:0-16287 GCF_040650095.1 Actinoplanes sp. NPDC048791
CTCGCCGCGCTGCTGACCCGACGGCCCTCCGTGGTCGACGCCGCGGTCCGGGCCGCCCGCCGAGATGGTGCGGTTTTCCACCGGATGGTGGACCTGGGCCTGGGTGACGGGGTTTTCGACCTTCGCACGATCGGACGCATCGGGGCCGCGATGCTGCACAAGCGCGACGCGGCCTCTTGAGCCGCGGCGCGCTCTCGATAGGCTTGCCGGGATGACTCTGCGGTCCCTGGTCTATTCGCTGTACGAACGACGGCTCGCCGGCAAGCTCGCCGGCCGGCCGGTGCCGCAGCATGTCGGGGTGATGTGCGACGGCAACCGTCGCTGGGCCCGCGAGATGGGCTACGTCGATCCGAACGACGGGCACCGGGTGGGCGCCGTCCGGATCAAGGAGCTGCTCGGCTGGTGCGACCAGGCCGGGATCAAGCACGTGACGCTCTATCTGCTGGCCACCGACAACCTGCAGCGGCCCGCCGCCGAGCTGGACCCGCTGGTCAAGATCATCGAGGATCTGGCCACCGAGCTGGCCGAGGACGGCAACCCGTGGCGGCTGCGCATCGTCGGCGCGCTCGACGTGCTGCCCGCCCCGACGGCGACCGTGCTCAAGGCCGCGCAGGAACGCACCCGTGACCGCGTCGAGGGCGTCGAGGTCAACCTCGCGGTCGGCTACGGCGGGCGCCGGGAGATCACCGACGCGGTGCGCTCGCTGCTCTACGAGCAGTCCGCGGCCGGGCGCACGCTGGAGGAACTGGCCGAGATCCTCGACGTCGAGCACATCGCCGAGCACCTCTACACCAAGGGCCAGCCCGACCCCGACCTGGTCATCCGCACGAGCGGGGAGCAGCGGCTGTCGGGATTCCTGCTGTGGCAGTCGGCGCACTCGGAGTTCTACTTCCACGACGCCAACTGGCCGGACTTCCGCCGGACTGACTTTCTGCGGGCCCTGCGCTCGTACGCCGGCCGCCAGCGCCGCTACGGCGCCTGAGGCTGCTCACCGCCAGCACCGCGATCACGATCGTGATGCCCGCCCACTCGTGCGGGCGCAGCGCCTGACCGAGCAGCACCAACCCGGCCAGGGCCGCGAGCACCGGGTGCACGCTCATGAACATCCCGAACAAGCGCGCCGGGATCCGGCGCAGGGCGATCAGATCGAGCGCGTACGGCAGTGAGCTGAGCAGCCCCGCACACCCGGCGTAGGCCAGCCCGGTGACACCGAAACGTCCCTGTGCGACAAGGATCACAGCCACCGGCAGATAGCCCAGCGCGGACACCGTGGTCGCCGCCGCGGTCGCCTGGATCCCCGGCACCCGCGCCCCCAGCACCCGGTTGAGCAGGATGTACGCGGCCCACCCGGCCGCCGCGAGCAGCGCGCAGCCGATCCCGGCGAAGTCGCTGGCCGGCCCGGGCCGGACGAGGACGTAGACGCCCACCCCGGCCGCGAGGGCGCAGGCCAGGTCGAAGCGGGTCCGCGAGCCGGCCAGCGCCACCGTCAGCGGGCCCAGCACCTCCAGCGTGACGGCCAGGCCGAGACCGATCCGGTCGATCGCCGTGTAGAGGCTCAGGTTCATCACCGCGAACGTGCCGGCCAGCAGCAGCGTCGGCCACCACTGCGGCCAGGTGAAGCGGCGCAGGTCGGGCCGGGCCACCGCCAGCAGGGCCGCGGCCGCCACGAGCTGGCGTACCGCGACGACCCCGGCCGGCCCGACGGTGGCGAACGCGTGGGCCCCCACCGCGGCGCCGGCCTGGTTGCTGACCGCGCCGGCGAGCATGGTGGCCAGGCCACCGAACCGCGAAGATCTCATGCGGTCCAGGCTTCGCGGCGGCGCCCGGCAACGGAAATGACCGGCCCGCCGGATCTATACGCTGACCGTATGGATGTGCGGGTGCGCCAGCTCCGGGCGCTGGTCGCGGTGGTCGACGCCGGTACGTTCACCGACGCGGCCACGGCCCTCGGGGTCTCCCAGGCGGCTGTCTCCCGTTCGGTCGCCGCCCTGGAACAGGCTCTCGGCGCCCGGGTGCTGCAGCGGACCACCCGGCACGTCGCCCTCACCCCGACCGGCACCCGGATCGTCGCCCAGGCCCGGCGCATCCTCGACGAGATCGCCCACCTCCAGCGCATCGTCACGGACGCGCGCACCGAGGTCCGGGTCGGCTACGCCTGGGCGGCGCTGGGCCGGCACACCCGGCGGTTGCAGAAGACCTGGGCGGCCGCGCATCCCCGCGTACCGCTGGTGTTCGTGCAGGTCAACGACCCGACTGCGGGCCTGAGCGACGGTACGGCCGACCTCGCCGTCATCCGCCGCCCGCTCGACGACCCCCGCTTCGCCACCGCCGAGATCGGCCGCGAGTCCCGTTACGCCGCCGTGGCCACGGACAGCTCCCTGGCCCGCCGCCGGTCCCTGCGGATCGAGGACCTGTCGCGTTCCACCGTCGCGATGGACACCCGCACCGGCACGACGACGCTGGAACTGTGGCCGGCGGACTCCCGGCCCAGCTCGATCCGGGAGACGCCGGCGGTCGACGAATGGCTGACATTGATCGCGGCCGGGCAGGCGGTGGGGGTCACCGCCGAGGCGACGGCGCACCAGTATCCGCGGCCGGGCGTCGCCTACCGGGTGCTGCGCCACGCGCCCCGCATCTCGGTGCGGCTGGCCTGGTGGCGCGACGACCCGCCGGCCCAGCTCGGCGAGGTGCTGGCCCTGGCCCGCACCGCCTACGGCTGGTCAGCGCCGGAAGGCGGGCAGGGCGTCGGCGAGGAAGCCGGCGACGGCCTCGGGTGACTCCAGGGTCAGGTCGGCCGCGCTGGACACCTCCGCGCCGGTCTCCGGGTTGGCCACCGCCACGCACATGCCGAAGAAGTCCGGGTCGACCGCCTCGCGGGCGCGCAGCGCGTCGAACGCCTTGATGTCGGACATGTCGTCGCCGAAATACCAGGCGCAGCGGGCGTCCAGCACGCCTTCGCCGATCACCATGCCCTTGTCCTGGTCGACCGGCGGCTTCAGCTCGACGACCATCCGGCCGCCCTGGATCCGCAGGCCCAGGCGCTCGGCCTGCTCGTGACCCCAGCGCTCGACCGTCTGGGCCAGCTGCGGCGCGGTGCGGTAGTGCAGGGCCACCGACAGGCGCTTGTATTCCACCAGGATCGGCTCGGGCAGCTCGGCCTTGGCCCGCTCGGCCAGCTCGGCCATCGCGGGGACCCAGGGCAGCGCGGCCGGCTCGGTGACGACCGCGCCGTCGTGCCACACCTCGAGGCCGTAGAGCCCGTAGAGGTCGACGTGGGCCAGCGACTCGAAACGCGAGCGCAGGAAGCTGACCGGACGGGCCGAGACGATCGCCACCCGGGCCACCGCGCCGGCCAGCTCCTCGAGCACGCCCAGCACCGACGGCACGGGCTGAGAGGCGTCGGGATCGTCGGTGACGGGTGACAGCACGCCGTCGAAGTCGAAGAAGAGAGTCGTGTCCCCGGCCCGCGAGGCGGTGAACTGCCAGGCCTCGGCGGCGGTCAACGGGTGCGTGGGACGCCCCCGCTGCGGTTCGGACTCAGGGTGCGGCTCGGACTCAGGCACAAGTCCCAGCCTACCTGCCGTGCGGCCCATCGCACGTCGGCGTGACGCCCCGAATTGGCGGATCACGCGGGTACTACCGCCGGTGGCAGTTGACCGCTAGCGTTCTTGTCATGGCACGGGGTCATCCCGGGCCAACCGGTCGGCCCGGACCTGCGACAAGAGCGCCACGGGGCCCCGCATCCCGGCTCCGTGCCAGGCACGGGCGCCGGACGTGGCGGACCGCGGGCGGACCGGGTTGCACGCCCGCTGGAGCAGGCCTGTGACATCTCGCCGTACTGACGCCGGGGCTTCGCAAGACCCGGCCGCCACCGTCTCCAGCAGCCGTACCGGCACGGGACGCAGGTCGTCCCGCGATCGGCACGCCGACGCGGAGCCCGCCCCAGCCGGCCGGGTCTTCGTGCTGGACACCTCGGTCCTGCTGTCCGACCCGGCGGCGTTCCGCCGGTTCACCGACCACGAAGTGATCATTCCGCTCGTGGTGATCTCCGAGCTGGAGGGCAAGCGCCACCATCCGGAGCTCGGCTGGTTCGCCCGGCAGTCGTTGCGCATGCTCGACGAGCTGCGGATCAAGTTCGGCCGCCTGGACCAGCCCGTGCTCTGCAACGACGAGGGCGGCACCCTGCGGGTCGAGCTCAACCACGCCGACCAGAGCGTGCTGCCGCAGGGCTTCCGCAACGACTCGAACGACACCCGGATCCTGTCGGTGGCGCTCGGGCTGGCCGCCGAGGGCCGCGAAGTCACGCTGGTCAGCAAGGACATGCCGCTGCGGGTCAAGGCCGCGTCGGTCGGCCTGACGGCCGACGAGTACCGGCACGGCCAGGCCAGCGACCCGACCTGGGTGGGCATGGCCGACCTCAAGCTGAGCGAGGACCAGGTCGCCCAGCTGTACGCGGGTGAGGAGCTCGAACTCGAGGACGCGGACGCCCTGCCGTGCCACACCGGCCTGGTGATCCACTCCGCGCGTGGTTCGGCGCTGGGCCGGGTCAACCCGGACAAGACCGTACGGCTGGTCCGCGGTGACCGGGAGGCGTTCGGGCTGCGCGGCCGCTCGGCGGAGCAGCGGATCGCCCTGGACCTGCTGCTGGACGAGTCGATCGGGATCGTCTCGCTGGGCGGCCGGGCCGGCACCGGCAAGTCGGCCCTGGCGCTGTGCGCGGGCCTCGAGGCGACGATGGAGCGCAACCGCCACAAGAAGGTCGTCGTCTTCCGCCCGCTGTACGCCGTGGGCGGCCAGGAGCTCGGCTATCTGCCCGGCAGCGAGTCCGAGAAGATGTCGCCCTGGGCCCAGGCGGTCTTCGACACCCTCGGGGCGGTGGTGCACGGCAACGTGATGGAGGAGGTCATGGCCCGGGGCCTGCTCGAGGTGCTGCCGCTGACCCACATCCGCGGCCGCAGCCTGCACGACTCGTTCGTGATCGTGGACGAGGCCCAGTCGCTGGAACGCAACGTGCTGCTGACGGTGCTGTCCCGGATCGGGCAGGGCTCGCGGGTGGTCCTCACCCACGACGTCGCCCAGCGCGACAACCTGCGGGTGGGCCGGCACGACGGCGTCACGGCGGTGATCGAGGCGCTGAAGGGTCATCCCATCTTCGCCCATGTCACCCTCACGAGGTCCGAGCGTTCGCCGATCGCAGAGGTCGTCACCGATCTGCTCGAGGACATTCCGCAGTAACGCTCCGCAGTCGGCTGAGGCGGGAATCCGAGGGGTTCCCGCCTCACGCTGCGAATGAGGACAACTACATAAAGTGAGGTAATGGCTACCTCGAAAGTGCTGGAAATGGCGGGCTTTTGCCCGGAATAACGCCTAAACGCCCTGTGATTCATTTCACAGGTGCGCGTCGTCATTTCACATCCACTTCACCGTGCGCCATGGTGGCTGGCGAGCATCACTCGCGTGCCCCGGCCGGTCGGAGATCGACTTGGCGGGTCACCGTGACCGGCGGAAGTCGCCGGGTCGCACGGCCCGAGGGGTCGGCGAAGCTCGCGGCGGGAAACGTCGCCGGGATTCGTCCCGGTGAATTCCGGCCGCGTCATTGCCCCCGACGAAGGGATACTTCGTGAATCGGCTCTGGAGCCGGGTCGGAATCCGTGTGGCCTCGGTGGGTCTGCTCGTGGCAGGCGTGATCGGCGGGGTCTACCTCGGCAAGGACCAGGAAGTCCAGGCGCAGGGCGCCCCCCAGGCCGGCGTTGTCGCCCAGGTCGATGTGGCCGAGATGCAGCTCCTCAAGGAGCGGCACGGTCAGCACGCGGCGGCTCGCGCCTACCAGCGGCAGGCCGAGGACGAGGCAGCCACGAAGGCGGCCACGGAGGCCAAGGCGGCAGCCGCGAAGGCCCGCACGGCCGAGAAGAAGCTGATCGAGAAGAAGGCCGCCGAGAAGAAGGCGGCGGAGGCCAAGAAGGCGGAGTCCTCGTCCAGCTCGGGCGGCGGCACGGTGCCTTACACCGGTGACATCCCGGCCTCCTGCGACGAGTACAGCGGCAACCGGGCCACCGGCTGCGCCCTGATGCTCAGCGCGGGCTTCAAGATCGATCAGTTCCCGTGCCTGGACAAGCTGTGGAAGAAAGAAAGCGGCTGGAACCACAAGGCCTCGAACCCCAGCTCGGGCGCGTACGGCGTGCCGCAGGCGCTGCCCGGCTCGAAGATGGCTTCGGAAGGCTCGGACTGGAAGACCAACCCGGCCACCCAGATCAAGTGGGGCCTCGGCTACATCGAGGGCCGCTACAACACCCCGTGCAACGCGTGGTCACACTCGCAGAACACGGGCTGGTACTGATCCCAGCGTGACAAAAGGGGTACGCGCTTCGGCGCGTACCCCTTTTGCCGTCACGGGCCGTGATCAAATGACCAGATGGTCCGGAAAGTCGCATCGGGATTCGTGGTCGGGGTGCTCGCCCTCGTGCTGTCCGGCAGTCAGATAGCCGCCCGGGCCGCCGACCACAGCGAGCCGGTCCGCGAGGTCGTCGGCGGCAACCTGGCGCCGGCCGGACGCTTCCCCTGGATGGTGCGCCTCTCGATGGGCTGCGGCGGCGTGCTCACCGCGCCCGGTGTGGTGCTCACGGCCGGTCATTGCGTGACCGGCTCCGGCAAGGACGACACCATCGGCGTGATCGCCGGGACCACCGACCTCAAGTCCGGCGCCGCGATCAACGCCCGCTCGGTCGCCGTGGTCCGGGCCGACGGCTTCCGCGACGAGACGCGCGGTGACGACTGGGCGCTGGTCAAGCTGGACCGCAAGCTCGACCTCCCGGTGCTGGAACTCGGCCGCGACGGCCTCGACGAGACCGGCCCGATGACCATCCTCGGCTGGGGCCAGACCAGCGAGTCGTCGATGCGCCAGCAGCACAAACTGCGCTACGCCACCGTCTCCCTGGTCGGCGACAAGCAGTGCGCCAAGGCGTACCGCAAGGTGGGGGTCGAGCTCGTCAAGAACGAGGCGATCTGCGCCGCCGGCCAGGGGGTCGACACCTGTCAGGGCGACTCCGGCGGCCCGATGGTCCACCAGAGCGCCGACCACCGCTGGGTGCAGGTCGGCATCGTCAGCTTCGGTCTCGGCTGTGCCCGGCGGAACTACCCGGGCGTCTACACCCAGGTGTCGAAGTTCCACGACGACATCCAGGCAGCGACCCGCAAGCTGAGCTGAGCGCGTCCGATCCGCCACACCGAGTTGGCGTCGCTGGCGCCGATCGGCAACCATCGGGGGATGAGCTACCCCGGCGAGCGCGAGGATCAGGCGGCGCGATTCGGCACGGAGGCGTTCTTCGCCTCCATCGGCCGTGCCTTCGTGGCGATGTGCGCGGTCATCCCGGTGCTGTTCCTGATCGAGGCGATCGACGTCGGCCTCGGCGCGGGCCGGCTCGACGTGGCGGGCGGCATCATCCCGCGCCGCATCGACGGCCTGGACGGCATCATCTTCAGCCCGTTCCTGCACGCCGGCTGGGACCACCTGTACGGCAACAGCATCCCGCTGATCCTGGTCGGCACCTTCGCCCTGGCCGGTGGCACCCGCCGCTTCCTCTGGTCGACGCTGGTGATCGTGCTGGTCAGCGGCTTCGGCGTCTGGATCATCGGCGATCCGAGAAGCGTCGTGGTCGGCGCCAGCGGCGTCGTCTTCGGCTACCTGGGACTGCTGGTGGCCCGCGGCTTCGTGGAGCGCAGCTGGTGGAATCTGGGCGTGGCCGCGTTCATCGGGCTGCTGTACTGGTACCAGCTCTACAACGTGCTCCCGACCGACCAGCCGATCTCCTGGCAGGGCCACCTGCTCGGCCTGCTCAGCGGCGTGGTCGCGGCGATCATCTTCCGCCGGAAGCGGCCGCGGCCCGCGCCCGCCCTCTACGACCCGGGCAGCACAACCCTCACCGACATCTGAGCCGGTTCAGGCGCGGCTGCGCCGGGTCGGCAGGACTGCCACGCCGACCGCGGCCAGGGTCAGGGCCGCGCCGAGCACCGTGTTCCATCCAGGCCGGCCGGCGTCGCCCGGGACCACCTCGTCCAGCAGCAGCGCGCCGGTGACCTGGCCGGCGATCATGCCCAGGCCGAGCAGCAGCACGCCCGTGTAGCGCACCACCGCGGCGCCCAACGCGATGAAGACGATGCCGAGGGTGCCGCCGGCGTAGAGCCACCACGGTCCGTCGGGCATCCGGGTCGGGAAGCCGCGCACGGCCACCGACACCGCGAACGCGATCAGCAGCACCGCCGTACCCATGACGAAGTTGACCAGGCCCGCGACCAGCGCGCTGCCGGAGACGGCCCGGACGTGGCCGTTCACGGCCTGCTGCCAGGCGATGCCCAGGCCCGCCACCAGTGGCAGGACCGCCAGCGCCAGGGCGCTGGGATGCCCGATCCGGTCGCCGACCGCCAGCAGCACCGCGCAGACGGTCAGTACGGCCCCGGCCAGCCGCGGGGTGGTCACCGGCTGCGGCCCGGCCGGCCCGGCGCCGGCCCGGTCCACCAGCAGGCTGCTCGACGACTGGCCGGCGACCAGGGCGACGATGAAGACGGCCACGCCGAGCGTCGGCACGGTCAGGCCCTGGGTCGCGACCAGGAAACCGCCGCACATGCCGCCCACGCACTGCCAGGGCCGGATGCGTCCCTCGCGCAGGGCGGCGCGCAGGTGGCCGAGCCCGGCCCGGCCGGCCGGCAGCAGCGGCACGAGCACCGCCAGCACCAGCAGGCCGGAGCCGAACGAGATGGTCGCGGCGCCGATCGGGTCGGCCAGGCGTACCGCGAGCTCGCCGTTGATCCTCGACTGCACGGCCAGGGCGGTCCCCGCGACCATCGCGAGACCCGCCCCGCCGGCCCGGCGCGCGGTCGAGACCGCGGGTGGGGCAGCCGAGGTCTGGGTCACTCGCGCACCGTCGGCAGGTGCCCGTCGAAGTCCACCGCCGAGTACAGCGCCAGCTTCTCCAGCCGGTGGTACGAGTCGATGACCCGGATCGTGCCGCTCTTGGACCGCATCACGATCGACTGGGTGTGCGCGCCGCCGGCCCGGTAACGGACGCCCTTGAGCAGGTCGCCGCTGGTCACGCCGGTGGCCACGAAGAAGCAGTTGTCGCCGGTGACCAGGTCGTCGGTGGTCAGCACCCGGTCCAGGTCGTGCCCGCCGGCCAGGGCCTTCTCCCGTTCGGAGTCGTCCAGTGGCCACAGCTTGGCCTGGATCTCGCCGCCGAGGCATTTCAGGGCGCAGGCCGCGGTGATGCCCTCGGGGGTGCCGCCGATGCCCATCAGCACGTCGACGTCCGACTCGGTGCGCGCCGCCGAGATGGCCCCGGCGATGTCGCCGTCGGAGATGAACTTGATGTTGGCCCCGGCTGCGCGGACCTCCTCGACCAGCTTCTGGTGCCGTGGCCGGTCGAGGATGCAGACCGTCACGTCGGAGACGCTGGAGCGCTTCGCCTTGGCGATGCGGCGCAGGTTTTCGGTCGCGCCCGCGTTGATGTCGATGACGTCGGCACAGTCCGGCCCGACGGCGATCTTCTCCATGTAGAACACGGCGCTCGGGTCGAACATCGCGCCCCGCTCCGCGACGGCCAGCACCGCGACCGCACCCGGCATCCCCTTGCTCATCAGCGTCGTGCCGTCGACCGGGTCGACCGCCACGTCCACCTCCGGCCCGGTGCCGTCGCCGACCTCCTCGCCGTTGAACAGCATCGGGGCGTTGTCCTTCTCGCCCTCGCCGATCACGACGACGCCGCGCATCTGGATCGAGTTGATCAGCTTGCGCATGGCGTCGACGGCGGCGCCGTCGCCGCCCTCCTTGTCGCCCCGGCCGACCCAGCGGCCGGCGGCCATGGCGGCGGCCTCGGTGACGCGGACCAGGTCGAGGGCGATGTTGCGGTCGAGATCCTGCGGGTTCTGCGCTACGGGCATGGGGGCCTCCTCGCGACGGTGCGGGTGTGGTGCACAGATCCTCACACGCGGATATGCGCCAAGTCCCGTGTCCGCGACATGGTTAACAATGGAGAGGTGGCCACCCCTGAAGCAGCACCCGCGCCCGAAGCCGCCGCCGAGCCCGTGACCGCCGGCAAGCGTGGTGGCCGGTCCCCGCGCGACATGGCGCTGTCGCTGGGCATCCTGCTGCTGCCGATCGTGCTGCTGCTGCTCTTCTACCGCGTCGTGCTGGACGGCGACAAGCCGGTCAGCGTCGAGAACGCCCAGTCGACGATCGACCAGGCCCGCAGCGCCGCCGTCTTCCCGGTGGCCGTGCCGCAGGGGCTGGGCGACGACTGGCACACGGTCAGCGCGACCTTCAAGCGCGACACCGACGGCGCCACGCTGCGACTGGGCTACGTCGACCCGGACGACGACCCGCTCCTGCTCGTCGAGAGCAGCATCCCGACGGAGAAGCTGCTCCCGGTCGAGCTGGGCGCGAACCCCAAGGGGGTCAGCACCTACAGCGACGGAGCCCGCACCTGGCAGCGCTACGAGGCCCGCAAGGGCGAGAACGCGTTGCTGCTGCTGGAGAAGGGCCGCACGATCATCGTGGTCGGCAAAGCGGAGTCGAAGAGCCTGGAGAGCTTCGCCTCGTCGCTGCGCTGACTGTCAGCTGTCCGTCCGAGCGGCGCGGGCGGCCTCGATCCGCTCGCGGGCGCCGTCGAGCCAGCGCTGGCAGACGTCCGCCAGCTTCTCGCCGCGCTCCCACAGGGCCAGTGACTCCTCGAGCGAACTGCCGCCCTGCTCCAGCCGTTCCACCACTGTCGCCAGCTCGGTACGGGCCTGCTCGTAAGTGAGTTTCTCGTCCGTCATTCCTGCACTCCCGCTCGAAGCTCGCCGTCGGCCAGCCGTACCCGGAGAACGTCTCCGGCCTCCACCTCGCCGGCCGCGCGGACCACGTGACCGTCGGCCCGTTGCACGATCGCGTACCCGCGTTCCAGGGTCGCCCGCGGCGACAGGGCCCGCAGCCGGGCCAGGGTGTGCCGCAGGTCGTCGTCGGCGCGGCGCAGCCGCTGGTCCAGACTCCGCGTGGCCCGGTCCCGCAGGCCGGTCACGTCGGCCGCCCGCTGGTCCACCAGGACCTCGGGGCGGGCCAGCACCGGCCGGGACCGCCAGGACTCCAGCCGGTGCGTCTCGCGGTCGACCAGCGTGATCACCGCGCGGTCGAGGCGGCGGCGGGCCTGCTCGATCAGCGCGGTCTCCTCGCCCAGGTCCGGCACGATCCGCTTGGCCGCGTCGGTCGGGGTGGACGCGCGTACGTCGGCCACGTAGTCGATCAGCGGCGCGTCCGTCTCGTGCCCGATCGCGCTGACCACCGGCGTACGGCAGCCGAACACCGCCCGGCACAGCGCCTCGTCGGAGAAGGGCAGCAGGTCCTCGACGCTGCCCCCGCCGCGGGCCAGCACGATCACGTCGACCGTGTCGTCGTTGTCCAGCACCTTGAGCGCGTCGATGATCTGCGGCACCGCGGTCGGCCCCTGGACCGGCACGTTGATCACCCGGAAGTCCACGGACGGCCAGCGCCGGCGGGTGTTCATCAGCACGTCGCGTTCCGCCGCGGACGCCCGCCCGGTGATCAGGCCGACCCGCTGCGGCAGGAACGGCAGCCGGCGCTTGCGCTCCCGGGCGAACAGGCCCTCGGCGCCGAGCAGCTTCTTCAGCCGTTCCAGCCGGGCCAGCAGCTCACCCAGGCCGACCTGGCGGATCTCGTCGGCACGCAGGCTCAGCGAGCCGCGGGCCGGATAGAACTCGGGCTTGGCGTGCAGCGTGACCCGGGCGCCCTCGGCGAGCTCGGGGGCACCGGCGTCGAGCACGTCGCGGTGGGCGGTGACGGTCAGGCTCAGGTCGGCGGACGGGTCCCGCAGGGTCAGGAACACCACGCTGGCGCCGGGACGGCGGCTGATCTGCGCGACCTGGCCGTCGACCCACACCCAGCCCAGCTTGGCGACCCAGGCGCCGATCTTCTGGCTGACCACCCGGACCGGCCAGGGCTCCTCGGCGCTCGACTTCGCGGGCTGCTCGGGCTGACTCACCGGGCCAGCCTACGGGCGGTTCACCCCCCGGCGCGGGGCCGGGTGGCGCGGCGCGCCAGCGCCAGCAGGACCAGCAGGACCAGGCCCGCGTACGCCCAGAACAGCAGATCGGCCAGCAGGTGCTGACTGTCGACGTGCCAGCCGCCGCCGTCGTTGCGGGCCAGGAAGGTGAACGGGTAGCCGTGGCGGACCGAGAAGGTGGTCATGCAGCACACCGCCTCGATGACCGGCAACGCGCTGAACAGCATCCCGCCGACCAGCAGCGCCGCGCCGGCCGACCAGCCCGCCGCTCCGGTGCCGGCGGCGCTCCAGCCGAGCGAGATCAGCAGCGACCCGCCGACCAGCAGCATGGCGTGGAAGAGCAGATACGCCCGGTCCGGCGCATGATCCATGTCGACCAGCACGTTCAGGATCGCGATGGCCACGCTGAACCAGCCGACCAGCAGCCGCAGGCCACCGCCGAAAGAAACCCACAGCCCCGGCGCTTCGGTGGGTGCACCGGCGTTGCCCACGGCGCTCATCGCCCGAGTATCGCGCCCGGCGATCGTGCTACGTGCGGAAACGGCTGTCGATCATGGGGCGAGGGCGGGTTCCGGGGTCCGCGCGGGCCGGCGGGCCAGCCCGGCGGCGGTCACCAGCAGCAGCCCCACGAACGCCCAGAAGTACAGATCGGCGGCGAGGTTGACCGCGTCGAGCTGCCAGCGCGCCTGCTCGGCCACCTCCCGGGCGGTCGCCGGGTCGCCGCCCGAGCCCGCCCGCGCGATCCAGGCGGACGGCCAGCCCCGGCTGGCCAGGTACACGTACATGCCGCCGAGCTGGGTGCTCTCGGCGAGGCAGCCACCGAGGGTGCCCGCCACCGCGGCCCCGATCGTCGCCGCCGCGGTGCTCCGGCCGGGCAGGGGTACGCGGTGCGGCATGAGCAGCACCAGGCCGCCGATTGCCAGCACCACGCCGACGATCATGTCGGTCACCGGCCTCGGCGCGCCCAGGTTGAGCAGGATCCAGGTCAGGCCGCCGACGAGGCTCACCGCGCCGAGCACGCCCCGTACGGCGGCACCGGCCCGGTCCCGCATCGTCTTGCTTGTCGCATCCACCGCACGAGTATGCCGCGCGGGCGCGTGATCACCCCTGGCTCAGGCCGTGGCGGCGCCGGCCGGGCCGGTCGCCGGGCTGTGGCGCCCGTCGCACGCCTGCTGATGGCGGCCGGGGGCACGTACCATGGCCGGGTGACTGCCGACTCGATCAGCCCAGGACGCAAGCGCGTGCTCCTCGCCAAGCCGCGGGGTTACTGCGCCGGTGTCGACCGCGCCGTGCAGACCGTCGAGGAGGCGCTCAAGCTCTACGGCGCCCCGGTCTACGTGCGCAAGCAGATCGTGCACAACAAGCACGTCGTCACCACGCTGGAGAGCCGCGGTGCGATCTTCGTGGAGGAGAACGAGGAGGTCCCCGAGGGGTCGACCGTCGTCTTCTCCGCCCACGGCGTCGCGCCGGAGGTGCACGAGCAGGCCCGCGAGCGCAACCTCAAGGCGATCGACGCGACCTGCCCGCTGGTCACCAAGGTGCACCACGAGGCCAAGCGGTTCGCCGCCGACGACTACGACATCCTGCTCATCGGGCACGAGGGGCACGAAGAGGTCATCGGCACCGCGGGCGAGGCCCCGGCGCACATCCAGCTCGTCGACGGGCCGGACGACGTGGAGAACGTCGTGGTCCGCGACCCGGCCAAGGTCGTCTGGCTCTCCCAGACCACGCTGTCGGTGGACGAGACGATGGAGACCGTCGCCCGGCTCAAGACCCGGCTGCCGCTGCTGCAGTCGCCGCCCAGCGACGACATCTGCTACGCCACGTCGAACCGCCAGCACGTGATCAAGGAGATCGCCCCGGAGTGCGACGTGGTGATCGTGGTCGGCTCGACCAACTCGTCGAACTCGGTGCGCCTGGTCGAGGTGGCGCTCGGTGCCGGCGCGCGGGCCGGCCACCTGGTCGACTACGCCGCCGAGATCCAGGACGAGTGGCTGGCCGGCGCGACCACCGTCGGGGTCAGCTCGGGCGCCAGCGTGCCCGACGACCTGGTCATGGAGGTGCTCGCGCACCTGGCCGACCGGGGCTTCGGCGAGGTCACCGAATTCACCACCGCCGAGGAGCGGCTGACCTTCTCGCTGCCGCAGGAGCTGCGCCGCGACATGAAGGCGGCAGCCGCGCTAAAAAAGGCCACGGCTGTCGTCGAATAGCTCGGGTGCCTGCGGCTGGCGCGGGGTCAGCTCGACCTGGGCCGGCACGGCCAGCTCCTCGTCGGAGACGCCCATCTCGGCCAGCTTGCGCGCGCTGACCAGCACCCGGGACTCCAGCGACCCGACCGCGCGGTTGTAGGCGGTCACGGCGCCGCTGAGCGAGCTGCCCAGCTTGCCGACGTGATCGCCGAGGGTGGAGAGCCGGCCGTAGAGCTCGCGGGCCAGGCTGTGCACCTCGAGTGCGTTGCGGGCCAGCGCCTCCTGCCGCCACGAGTAGGCCACCGTGCGCAGCAGCGCGATCAGGGTCGCCGGGGTCGCCAGCACCACGTTGCGGCTGAACGCGTGCTCCATCAGCGTGGCGTCGCGCTGCAGAGCCGCGTCCAGGAACGGGTCGGCCGGCACGAAGAGCACCACAAAGTCCGGCGTCTGGTCGAAGGCCGTCCAGTACGCCTTGGCCGACAGCGCGTCCACATGCCCGCGCAGCACCCGGGCGTGCTGGTCGAGGTGGGAGTCACGGGTGCGCTCGTCGCGGGCCTCCATGGCGGACAGGTACGAGTCGAAGGGCGCCTTCGCGTCGACCACCACCGACCGTCCACCGTGCAGCCGCACCAGCATGTCGGGGCGTACGCCCTGGTGGTCGGTGGAACCGGTGACCTGCTCGCTGAAGTCGCAGTGGTCGAGCATGCCGGCCGCCTCGACGATGCGGCGCAGCTGATGCTCGCCCCAACGGCCCCGGACCTGCGGCGCGCGCAACGCCGCGACCAGCTGTTTCGTCTCGGTGCGGAGCTCACCGGAGACCGCGCCCATCGAGCGGACCTGCTCCCGGAGCTCCGCGTACGCGTCCACGCGGTCGCGCTCCAGCTCGGTCACCCGCTGCTCGTAGCGGCGCAGCGTCTCGTGCAGTGGGGCGACCGCGCGGGCCACCGCCTCCTGGGACTGCGCCGTCGCCTCGTAGGACAGTGACCGCAGGGACTGCTCCAGCCGGCCCTCACCGTCCCGGCCGGCCTGCAGGGTGGCCTCGAGCCGGGCGATGTCGGTGGCGGCGCGCAGCCGGGCGGCCGACCAGCCGAGTGCGGCGCCGACCCCCAGACAGATGAGCACCACGGCGAGCGTCGAGAAGGTCACCCTCGGAGCTTGCCAGAGGGGTACGACGAGATCGGCGAGGGTACCGTCGAGACATGAAGGTGTTGCTGCTTCTGGTTCTCATCATCGCCGTTGTCCTGGTCGTCGTCACACTCACCCGGCGCGGCGGCGCGACTCGCGAGCAGAGCCGGCTCGAGGACGCCCGCGCCGAGGCCCAGCGCTGGTACGAGCGGCTCGGCGGGCAGGTGATGAACCTGCACGGCGACGACCCGGCGGCCCGGCAGGCGCTGGCCGACGCGAGCGAGCGCTACAACGCCGCCGGTGGGCAGTTGCAGCAGGCCAAATCGGTGCGCCAGTTCGAGCTGGCCCGCGAGTCGGCCCTGGAAGGACTGGCGTACGTGCGCGCGGCCCGGCTGGCCATGGGCATCGACCCCGGTCCCGACCTGCCGCCGCTGGCCAGTGCGCAGGGCGCCGGTCAGCTCACCCGCGAGCGCGAGGTAAACGTCCAGGGACACCAGTACAAGGCGGGCCCGCAGCCGGGTCCCGACACCCCGTACTACTACCCGGGCGGCCGGGTGCAGGGCCGGCCGGTCCCGTCGGGCTGGTATTCGACGCCGGTCTGGAAGACGGCGCTGGGTGCGGGCGCGGGTGTGCTCGGCGGCATGCTGATCTTCGACGCGCTGCTCTCGCCGGGCTTCGGCGACATGGGCTATGGCGACGGCTACCAGGACGGCTTCCAGGACGCGGCCGGCGGTGACTTCGGCGGCGACGCCGGCGACTCGACCCAGGCCGGCGACTTCGGTGGCGGCGGCAGCGACTGGGGCGGCGGCGACTTCGGCGGCGGTGACTTCGGTGGCGGCGGCGACTTCTGAGCGCGGCGATCGCTGAGCGCGGCGGTTTCTGAGCGCGGCGGTTTCTGATCTTGAGCGCGGTCACCGCCTGCGGTG
>NZ_JBEZGQ010000079.1:0-12408 GCF_040650095.1 Actinoplanes sp. NPDC048791
CGCCGACCCCGGCTGGCGCTTCGTGGTGGCCGACGCGGGCCAGCTGGAGCCGCGCGTGCTGGCGGCGGTGTCCGGCGACTCCCGGCTGGCCCGCGCCGGCGCCGCCGGAGACCTCTACGCGGCGCTGGCCACCGACTCGTTCAACGGCGACCGGGCCAAGGCCAAGGTGGCCCTGCTGGGCGCGATGTACGGCCAGACCGGCGGCGCGGCGATCCCGGCCCTGGCGGTGCTGAGGCAGAGCTACCCCACGGCCTTCGACTATGTGGAGGCCGCAGCCCGCACGGGGGAGGCGGGCGGCCTGGTCCGCTCCTGGCTGGGCCGCACCTGCCCGCCGGCATCCACAGCCTGGCGCGAGGCGGGGCTGGAGCCGCCGGAGGAGTCAGGATCGGCGGAGCCGCAGGGCGGGGCGTCGGGCCGGGCCCGAGGCCGCTTCACCCGCAACTTCGTGATCCAGGCAACGGCGGCGGAATGGGCGCTGGTGCTGCTGGCGACGCTGCGGACGGCGTTGGAGGGGATGCGGGCGGAGCTGGTGCTGTTCGTGCACGACGAGGTCGGGGTGCACTGCCCGGTCGAGGAGACGGAGCAGGTCGCTGAGGCGGTGCGGGTGAGCGCGGCCAAGGCCGGAAAGCTGTTGTTCGGGGGCATCGAGGTGCGGTTCCCGCTGGATGTGTCGATCGTGGAGTGCTACGCGGACGCGTGACCTACCGAGCCGTCGCCTGCCGGAGGTCGCTCAGCCACTCGACGCCGAGCCGGTGGCCGTCGGGGAACTGGTCGTCGCGATCCCAGCGCCAAGCAGTGATCATCGCCAGCATGACGGCCCGGCAGTCACGGAGCAGGTCGTGATCGACGCCCGGGTAGAAGTCTGCGACCTCGTCGGGTGCGTGGGCCAGGTCGAATTCGACCGGTCCCCGGCAGCACGTCTCGAAGTCGATGAAGAGCGGGCCGATCGCGGTCGGGAGCAGGTTGCCCGGGTGCGGTTCGCCGTGCAGCAGCTGTTCGGGCCGGCCGCTGTCGCTGACCGCCCGGCGCAGGCGATCCAGCGTGCCGGCGAGAAAGGCGCGGTCCGCGTCGGTGAGCTTCGGCGTTCTTTCTGGGTCGGCCACGAGCGTCTGAGCTTCGGAGATCCGGTCCGTGAAATGTGGGGTGGGTAGGTCGACCCGGCGCATCCCGGCATGCAGACGTTCCAGCGCTTCGGCGTAGTCCGCGGGTGGGATCGCTTGAGTGGTCACCGGTTCGTAGTAAGTCCACAGGGTGACCACGAAGTCGTCCCGGGTGAAGACCTCGGGCGTTTCCAGCGCGGCCACCGGGCTGCCGAACTCGAACAGTCGCTGAGCGATGTCGAGCTCGAACTGGGCGGACTGGTGTGCTGCCGGTGCGACTCGGGCCAGCACGTCGCAGGGCTGGAGGCGCAGGGTGAGCTTGTTCGAGTCGTGCAGCACGACGGCGTTGTGGGCGGTCAGGCCGAGTGAGGAGGCGGTTGACAGGGCTGCCTGGGTTGCCCGGTGGGCCGCGTCCGCCTGCATCGGAGCACCGTAGCTCGGCGTTGCCGGAGCAGCAGCCGTATTTTGATCTCCCCGCGTCACCGCGCCCACGCACGTGTCGACGGCCGATCGGTGTGTCTAGCCTGCCACCTGGATCAACAGGGGGTAGCTGTGGGCGCGTCGCATTGGGACTACTGCGTCCCGTACCAATCTGATTTGCAGGCCGCGCTGGGCGCAGACCGAGGACGAGCTGTGGGCTGACGAAACCGTTCAAGAGTGCGGTACGCACTCGATCCTCGACGTGCAATGGGTGGTAGGTGTGCGGTACTGCACGACACTGCGGGGAAACCGAACGAGATCTACTTCTGGGGATTCTCCGGAGATTTGCCACCGTGCCCCGCATCGACGCTCAGGAGCAGGCCATCGGGTTGCTGCGGCTGGTCATTCGTTGTCCGAGCGGTAGCCGAGGTTGGGCGCCAGCCATTTCTCCGCTTCGGCGACGGTCCAGCCCTTGCGGCCGGCATAGTCCTCGGTCTGGTCGCGGCCGATCTGGCCGAGCACGAAGTACTGCGACTGCGGGTGGGAGAAGTACAGGCCGCTGACAGCAGCGCCCGGCCACATGGCCATGCTCTCGGTCAGCTCGATACCCGTGTTGGCCCGGACGTCGAGCAGTTGCCAGATCGTCTGCTTCTCCGTGTGCTCGGGGCAGGCCGGGTAGCCGGGAGCAGGTCGGATGCCGATGTACTTCTCCTTGATCAGCGCTTCCTTGTCGAGGTTCTCGTCGGGCTGGTACGCCCAGAATTCGGTGCGGACGCGTTCGTGCAGCCGCTCGGCGAAGGCCTCGGCCAAACGGTCGGCCAGCGACTCCAGCAGGATGGCGCTGTAGTCGTCCATCGCGGCCTTGAATTCGGCGATCTTGTCGCCGATGCCGAGACCGGCGGTCACCGCGAACGCGCCGACATAGTCGGGTAGGCCGGTGTCGCGGGGCGCGACGAAGTCGGCGAGGGATCGGTGTGGCACTCCGGCCCGGTGTTCGGTCTGTTGCCGCAGCTGATGCAAGGTGCTGAGCACCGCGGTGCGGTCCTCGCCGGTGTACAGCTCGATGTCGTCGCCGACCGCGTTGGCGGGGAACAACCCGATGACACCGGCCGCGGTGATCCACTTCTCGGCGATGAGCCGGTCGAGCATCGTCTGCGCGTCGTCGTACAGTCGGCGGGCGGCTTCCCCCGTGGCCGGATTGTTGAGGATGTCGGGGAACCGGCCCTTCATCTCCCACGCGTTGAAGAACGGCTGCCAGTCGATGTACTCGCGCAGTTCGCTGAGCGGGTAGTCGGGGAACGTCTTGACGAACTGGTGTGCCGCCGGTGCCGGCCGGCCGTCCTGATGGACCCGCGGCGACTGCGCGGCGATCAGCCGGGGCCGCGGCGGGCGGTAGCCGGTCCAGTCGATCGGGGTGTGGTTGTCCCGAGCTGCCGAGATCGGCAGCATCACCTTCGTGTCGTTGCGGGCGGCGTAGCGTTCGCGCAGGGACTGGTAGTCGGTGGCGACCTCGGCAAGCAGAGCGGGACGCTGCTCGTCGGACAGCAGCGCGGCGACGACCGGAACCGAACGCGAGGCGTCCTTCACCCAGATGACCGGCCCGTGGTATTTCTGGTCGACCTTGACCGCGGTGTGCGCCCGCGAGGTCGTGGCGCCGCCGAGGAGCAGGGGAATCTGCAGTCCGCGGCGCTCCATCTCGGCCGCGAAGCCGACCATCTCCTCCAGCGAGGGGGTGATCAGCCCGGACAGCCCGATGACGTCGGCACTGTGCTCCTCAGCCGCGGCGAGGATCTTCTCGGCGGGAACCATGACGCCGAGGTCGATGACCTCGTAGTTGTTGCACTGCAGCACGACGCCCACGATGTTCTTGCCGATGTCGTGCACGTCGCCCTTGACGGTTGCCATGATGACGACACCGTTGCTTCGCCGGGCGTCTCCTGGCTTCTTGGTCGCCTCGATGAACGGGATCAGGTAGGCGACCGCCTTCTTCATCACCCGCGCCGACTTGACCACCTGGGGCAGGAACATCTTCCCGGCGCCGAACAGGTCACCGACGACGTTCATCCCGGCCATCAAGGGGCCCTCGATGACTTCGATGGGCTGGCCGCCGCGGCCCTCGATGAGCGCCCGGAGTTCCTCGGTGTCGGCCTCCACGTGATCGTCGATGCCTTTGACCAATGCGTGGGTGATGCGTTCTCCGACGGGCAGTGAACGCCAGGCGTCGTTGACCGCCTCGGCCTTGCGGCCGTCACCGGCGAACTCGGTAGCGATCTCCAGCAGTCGTTCACCGGCGTCGCGACGGCGGTTGAGGATCACGTCCTCGATGCCCTCGCGCAGTACCGGATCGACCTGGTCGTAGACGGTCAGAGCGCCGGCGTTCACGATGCCCATGTCCATGCCGGCGCCGATGGCGTGGTAGAGGAAGACGGCGTGGATGGCCTCCCGGACGGCGTTGTTGCCGCGGAACGAGAAGGAGACGTTGGACACGCCGCCGGACACCAGGGCGCCGGGCAGGTTCTGCTTGATCCAGCGCGTGCCTTCGATGAAATCGACGCCGTAGTTGGCGTGCTCCTCGATGCCGGTCGCGACCGCGAAGATGTTCGGGTCGAAGATGATGTCTTCGGCCGGGAAGCCGATCTCGTCGACGAGGATCCGGTAGGCCCGCTCGCAGATCTGCTGGCGGCGCTCGAGATTGTCGGCCTGGCCGTCTTCGTCGAAGGCCATCACGACGACGGCGGCGCCGTACTTGCGGCACAGCCGGGCCTGGGCCCGGAACTTGTCCTCGCCCTCCTTCAGCGAGATCGAGTTCACGATCGGCTTGCCCTGCACACAGCGCAGGCCGGCCTCGATGACCTCGAACTTCGAAGAGTCGATCATCAACGGGACGCGGCTGATGTCGGGCTCGCTCGCGATCAGCTTGACGAAGCGGTCCATCGCGGCGAGGCCGTCGATCATGCCCTCGTCCATGTTGATGTCGATGACCTGGGCGCCGTTCTCGACCTGCTGACGGGCGACCGACAGCGCGGCCGGGTAGTCGCCGTCGCGGATCAGATTGCGGAACTTCGCCGAGCCGGTGATGTTGGTCCGCTCGCCGACGTTGACGAACAGCGAATCGGCAGTGATGTTGAGCGGCTCCAGGCCGGACAGCCGGCAGGCCGGTTCGGAGCTGGCCGGCACCCGCGGGGCGAGGCCCTCGACGGCTGCGGCCATCGCCGCGATGTGGTCCGGGGTGGTGCCGCAGCAGCCGCCGAGCACGTTGAGCAGGCCGCTGTCCGCGAACTCCCGCACGATCCCGGCGGTCTGCCCCGGCATCTCGTCGTACTCGCCGAACTGGTTGGGCAGACCCGCGTTCGGATAGCAGGAAACGAAGCAGTCGGCCAGGCGCGACACCTCGGCCAGGTAGGGCCGCATCTCCTGCGCGCCGAGGGCGCAGTTGAGCCCGATCAGCAGAGGCCGCGCGTGCCGTACCGAATTCCAGAACGCCTCGGTGACCTGACCGGACAGGGTACGGCCGGAAGCATCGGTGATGGTGCCCGAGATCATCACCGGCCAACGGCGCTCACGCTGCTCGAAGAGCGTCTCCAGCGCGAAGATCGCCGCCTTGGCGTTCAGCGTGTCGAAAATCGTCTCGACCATGAGGATGTCGGCGCCGCCGTCGACCAGGCCGTTGGCCTGCTCCAGGTACGCCTCGACCAGCTCGGTGTACGTGACGTTGCGCGCGCCCGGGTCGTTGACATCCGGCGAGATCGACGCGGTCCGGTTCGTCGGGCCCAACGCACCCACCACGAACCGCGGCCGGGCCGGGTCGGCCGCGGTCGCCGCGTCGCACTCAGCCCGGGCCAGCCGGGCCGCCTCGAGGTTGAGCTCGTACGCGATGTCCTGCATGCCGTAGTCGGCGAGCGAGATCCGCTGGGCGTTGAAGGTATTGGTCTCGATCAGATCCGCTCCGGCCCGCAGGTAATCGCGGTGGATCTCCCGGATCGCCTCGGGGTGGGTCAGCGACAGCAGGTCGTTGTTACCCCGCAGGTCGCTCGGCCACTCGGCGAACCGCTCGCCCCGAAAGTCCTGTTCAGCGAAAGCATGCCGCTGGATCATCGTGCCCATCGCGCCGTCGAGGACGAGGATCCGAGACCGCAGAAGCTCGGTGAGTTGTGCCGTGGCATCTGGGCGCAAGAGCATCAGAAGATGCTCTCACCCTGGACGTCGGGCCGCCAATCAGGTTGCGGAGACGTCAGCGAAACCACAGTCGCGCTCATCACTACGATGTCGCCGAGCGGCCGCCCGACCCTCGCATCAGCAGGAGGAACATGATGTTCGTCGTCTTCGTGACCGGCGTACGCAGTTCCGGCAAATCCACCCTTGCGCGGTACTTGGCGCTCCACGGGCATGACGCGGTCAGTCTCGACGACGACACGGCCTGGACGGCCGGCACGTCACGCCACTGGGATCCGGACCGCCTCGATGCCCTCATCAGCACCGCCCGCGATCGGGGCGTACAAACCCTGTGGCTGGTCGGACACGCCGACAACGCCCCGGACCTCAGCGCCCGGTTCGACGTGTGCGCCCTGCTGGACATCGATCAGACAACGGTGGTCCATCGCGTGGGTCAACGTCGCGGCGACAACCACTTCGGCGACTCCGGCGCGGCCCTGCAGAAGGCCCTCGAAAGCCACACCTCCTTCCTGGCGCAATGGCGCCGCCGCGGAGCCGTCACCGTCGACGCCACCGCGCCGGTACAGGCCGTGGCCCAGCAACTCCTGACAGCGGTCGCCGCGACCGTGCTGACCCGCGAGCCGCATTAGCGCACAAGGTCGTCGAAGACATCGTCCGCCGACATCACACCCGTCCTGCGCCGGTGACGCTTGGTGATCGGTCTCCGGGCTGCCCGACATGCCGAACGGTCGATAAGAGTGCGCCTGGTCTTTTGTCTGGCCGCGGTTCGCGGAGACGACAAATATCCGACTGTGCGCGGCGTTCGGTGGGGTAGCGCAGACTCCGCCGGCCAGCCGTGGATCATGGCGCTAGGTGTTGCGGCGGTTGGCCGGGGCGAAGCACGACGACGTGACCTGAGAGTTCGTCGTTGCGGATGAGGTCGATGACTGCGTCGGTAAGCACCGGCAGCGGTATGGGCGCCGCTTTGGCCGCGCGTTCGTCGGCGGTCAGCGCTGCCAGCTCAGCCTCCGCCCGGGCGGTGCCTACCCAATCGGGTACGACGCAGGTGATGCGCACGTTGTCGGATGCAAGTCCAGCCATCGCGGTGGTGAAACGGATGAGCCCCGCCTTCGCCACGCCGTACTCCGGCCATTCGTACGGCTGGTGATCCAGGCCGGCGGTCGACGCGACGTTGACCACGACGCCACCATGTGCCCGGAGTGCGGGCAGAGCCAACTGCGTAGCGAGCATCGGGGTGCGCAGGTTGAGGTCCAGGACTGCAGACCATTGCGCCACCTGCGCATCGGGATAGCGGGCCGTGGGCTGTCCGCCGCCGGCGTTGTTCACCAGGATCTGCAGACCACCGAACCGCTGGACTGCGCGTCCACGAGCCGCCCGACCTCGCCGTCGCTACGCAGGTCGGCGTTCACCAAGATTGCCTCACCGCCGGCGGAGCCAATCATGCTCAGCGTCTGAGCGCAGCTGCTGATGTCGGCAAGGACGAGCCGCGCCCCGAGTTCGGCAAGCCGGCACGCGATCGCCTGCCCGATCCCCACCGCCGCACCGGTAACCACCGCGACAGCGCCATCGATCTCCATGGACGGTCACTTTGGCACAAGCCTCCGACACTTCGGCCGGGATCATCCGGCACCGCATGACCAGACCTGCCAGCCATCGCAAGATCACGTGTACGGATTTGCCGCCGAGATCGCGCGGCGACGAGGACGGTGCTCCCCATGCGTACGCTGCCGGGATGCAGATCGACCTGGTTGCCGTGATCGTCGATGAGTACGACCCGGCCATCGACTTCTTCACCGGCATCCTTGGGTTCGATCTTGTCGAGGACTCTCCGGCGCTCACCAATGACGGGCGCCCCAAGCGCTGGGTGATCGTTCGCCCTCCCGGCGCACAGACAGGCATCCTCCTTGCTCGCGCAGACGGAAAGCGCCAAACCGCAGCGGTTGGTGACCAGGCAGCCGGTCGAGTCGGGTTCTTTCTCCGCGTCGATGACTTCGACGCCGCATATCAGAGGATGACCATGGCGGGCGTCACGTTCGTCCGGGAGCCGCGCACTGAACCGTACGGGCGGGTCGCAGTTTTTCTCGACATCGCCGGTAACCGGTGGGATCTCCTTGGACCTCTCCAAGTGTGCGCCGCCCACCGAGAGCGGTCACGCGGCGAGCGGGCTGCGTAGCTCGGGCTACCGCCGTGCCTTGAGGTTGTCGTGGCGTAGCGTGACTTCGTGAGCGCCGTACGTGTATTTGAGACCAAGGAGTACCGGCCGGAGTACGGGCTGCTTCTGCTGGTCGACAACTGCGTGGCGTGGGATGCCGCCGAGGACCCGGTGGTGCCGCATCACCGTGATCGTGGAGACACCCCCACGGGTACGTTCGCGGGATCAGGTGCCGGCTGGCTAGCCGCCCAGGCGGACGATCTAGCCCCTCACGCGATACGCCTTGAGCTGCATGACGGTCCTTCTCCGGAGGACCGGACAGCCTTCGACGACGTGCTGGAGACGCCGTTCCGTTCCAGCTCAGGCGGGTTGACGTTGGCCACCCTGACGAGCGGGTACGGCGCAGCCCACTTCAACCTGGGTGACGCCGAATGGTTCAGAACACGGGTGGCCCGGTGGCGAGCCGATATCGAAGGTCAGCGCGGGTATCGCTGGCTGATCTCTTTCTGGCCGGTCGCCATGGTGGAACCTCCCGTCCGGCTCGCCCGTCGTCGCGAAGCGACCGAGCTTGAGCCCATCAACGTGGCCCGTGACGTCGAATCGGTGCTGAGGTGGACGCCTGAGCTGCCTGTCCGCACCACGATGACATCACTGGCGCAACGGTTACTTCTCGGTGAGACGGCACTGCGTGACGGCCTGGCGTCCGCAGCGGACAAGGGCCTGCTGCACGTCGATGACAGAGCAGAACTGCGGCTGTGGCTCGGCCGGCGAACAACATCCTGACCGGTTCTCGGTGGCCTGGTTCGCCCAGCGCAGCGCCAGCGAGGACGTGGCAACGTCCAGGGTCGCAGTGCGAACTGATACCCCGGACGCCGCGTGTTCCTTGATGTCCGCCTACGAGTCGTGGGCTTCGACCCGTCTCCTTGCGGTCACGGGTTCTCAGCCGATCAGCTCGACGTCCAGCGCCTCCCTGTGATCGTCTTGTGGTCCGCGATCCGGGACCTTGGCGGGTGGGCCGCTCGGCCCCACCTAGTCCTGCGCAGCCGGGCGTGGGCGGTCAGCTGCCTTGATGCGCCCCGTTGCAGCCTTTCCCGCCTTCGTTCCAAGCAGCTTTCTCGATGTCTCCGCATACCAGATGGGGCGACGGCGCGGGGTAGGGATCCCGGCCCGCTGCATGGTGACGCCGATTTGCCGATACGACAGGCCTTGGTGGCGCAGCAACGCCACTCGCTCCACCACCTCGATCGGGCAGACCCGCTTCCGGCCCATCACAGACCTCCGCCGTTTTCGTCGCCGCCAGCGCTGTCGCTTCGCTGGCCAGCCGAGCCGCCGCCCGGACCGCCACCTCGGTTACTCCAGGCCTTGATCGCCTCTTTGAACAGATCGAGGACCTGCTGGATGATGTTGTTCGCTCTCTTGGCCTGCGTCCCGTTGCCATGCACCGCAGGCCACAAGAGCAACAGCACGATGAGCAGAAGAACGCCGACGATGCCAGCGCCGACCCACACCAACGAGGTCTGGTAGCCGGCTGCGGACGGGATCTGGGGGGCGTCCGACACGCCCGGGTCGGTCTGGAACAGGATAAAGATCAAGTTCAGGATGAGCATGGCGCTTTCCAAGGTCTTCAGGGGGCGCGCATGCACCCCTGCACTCAGCGACGGAGATTGATCCGGAGTGCAGGAGAGTCCTGACACTCCGCCGAACCGCTCTTTGCGCCGGAGTGCAGGGTCGAGTCATCGCACCCCGGCGCATCTCAGGCGTCGGAGTGCAGGACAAGAATCAGCGCACTCCGACGAGAGGCCCAACGGAGTGCAGGCCAGGTCCGCGTACCTGTCGCGCGGACCGAGCCGGAGCATCGACGCTGACAAACAGAGACCGGTAGCCGGGCTCGCGGCGCAAGACCGCCACCCACGCTGCCAGCACTTGTGCCGCAAGCCGCCTTGGGGTCGCGCGCTTCTGGCGATTTCGTGACGTCAGCCGGGATTTGGTGATCGCGCACCGAATCCGCAGGGCTACCGGCAGCCGACCGAGACCGATGGCGGTCAACACCGCGTACAACAGTCCCAGGATCCAGACCGGAAGGCTCTCCCAGAACGGCCGCTCGTCGCCAGCGTCCAGCATGTTAAAGAGGATAGGCGTCTCGCGTGGTGTCAACCAAACGTCGCCGTTCACCCGTACGAATGACCTCAGATTTTCGATACCTGATGCCGTCGGCCGCCCGCGGCCGAGCGTGTGACGGGACAGGATTGCGGAACTGTGAGGTGGTGACCTTCAGCCGCACTCGACTCGTCACCAGTACATCCACGCGACTTGCTTGGCGGCTCCTGGGCTCAGCGACAGTCGTCACCGGACTTCAACGATGGCTGTCGCCGCCATCGACCGCTCCGACAGTGCCGTCGCGTCCCCCTACGGTGCCCGACCGCCGCCACAGTCTGTAACGGCTGAGGCTACGCATAAAGCCGGACATCGCTGAGTATGGCGCTAGTTAGCCGATGCGCGGATGCCCCGCTGGATGATCGTCGATAGAACCTGCATAAGGATGACCGAAATTCGAGCGTCACATTGGCACGCTGATCGACCCTGATCGGGGGTCACTCGCGGACTGTCGCGTTTTTGCTTTTCGCTAATCCATAGTTGCGGCTGCAATGAGTGCACACCCAGTGTGGAGGTTGATTCCGTGACGCCCCGATCTCGACTCGCCAGCGTCCTCGCCGCCCTATGCATCGCGGTGAGCCTGACCGTGGCGGCACCGGCCCGCGCCGCCACGGTCACCTACGGCCAGGATGTCGCCAGCCACCAAGGCAATGTGAACTGGCGAGCGCAGTGGAACGCCGGCTCCAGGTTCGCTTACGTCAAGGCCACCGAGGGCGGCTCCTACGTAAATCCCTACTTTGCGCAGCAGTACAACGGCTCGTACAACGTCGGCATGATCCGCGGGGCGTACCACTTCGCTCTTCCGAACCGATCGAGCGGCTCTGCGCAGGCCGACTTCTTCGTTGGGCGCGGCGGCGGCTGGTCAGCCGACGGCAAGACGCTGCCCGGTGCGCTCGACATCGAGTACAACCCATACGCCGGCTCGAACACCTGCTACGGGCTGAACGCTACCGATATGCGCAACTGGATCGCCGCGTTCCTGAACCGCTACCACGCCCGTACCGGCCGATGGGCGGTCATCTACACCACGACGGACTGGTGGCAGAGGTGCACTGGCAACTACCCGGGCTTCTGGGCGAAGTCGCCGCTGTGGCTGGCCCGGTACGCGAGCGCTCCCGGCGCTCTGCCGGCTGGGGCACCGACATGGTCCTTCTGGCAGTACTCGAGCCGCGGCCCCTTCGCCGGGGACTCCAACCAATGGCACGGTGCCCTCGACCGGCTTCGTGTCCTGGCCTGCAACGGTGGCTGCTGAGTTCCTCAACCGATCGCCCGGGGTTACCCGCGACGCGAAGTTGAAGCCAACAATACTGGGCGAGCGTTCGGGATCCGGACGCCCGCCATCGCGGGGCGTGACGGCCATAGGTAGCTTTCGGTGAACGCGAGCTGGCCCGACCCAGATTTAAAATAGGGTCTTCAAGCACAAGTGCGCCACATATTGGTCCGGGCGGAAGCACCCAAGAAAGTCCAAAGATTTATTGCATTGTTCTGCCGCCGATCGTGCGCGCCGACAACCTCCGCAGCTCGGGGCCTGGCGCGGACAAGTTGATCTACGGTCGGGAGGATGTCGCGTCAGGAGAGGCGGAGGCGCAGGTAGGAGCGGTCGTCGAAGCTGGTCTGGCCGGCCATGACCCCCTTGGTCTCGCGCAGCGGGCCGACGCAGTGCGGGTCCTCGGCCAGCAGCTCGGCCAGCCGCGCCTCGGTCTCCGCCAGCGTCGGCAGGATCACCGGATAACCGTCGCTGGCCAGCACCAGCTCCTCCACGTGCCCAGGAACGTCGTGCACGACGATGAGCGAGGGCGGCACCGGTCGGCCGTCGATCGCCGCGAAGCCGTAGGGGCCGATGGTGTTGCGCAGGGCGCCCTGGCGGGAGATCAGCGCCCGGGCCGCAGCCCGGCCCGGATCGCTGACGGCGGGATCCAGCCCTCCGATGGCGCTCTCGGCCGCGATCACCGCCGCCCGGAATTCGGCGGCGATCTGGTCGAGCGGCTTACGCGGCCGCCCCACCCCAGCCGGCATTCCGGCGTACGAGAAGCCCACATCCCCGATCTGCCACACCTGCCGGCGCCGCCGCGAGTAGATGGTCACCGACGCGCTCGGATGCAGGTGCGCCGGCAGCTCGGGGTCGATCCGCTCGGCGAGCGTCGAGGTCAGACGGAGAGTGGCCGACTCCACGTCGGCGTCCTCGGGGAGGGTGGTGATGGCCGAGACGCAGGCCGCCATCGCCCAGCGGCCGCCGCTGACGGCCGTCATGCCGTACCCCTGGCCGGTTATGTCTGTGGCGCCGTCCACGATCGCTGCGTGACCCTCCGTCACGATGACGGCGTCCTCGCAGAGCTGGGGGGGGGGCCCCCGGCCCGCCCCCCAACAATTAGAAGCCCCCCCCCCCCCCCCCCCCCCCCGCCCCCCAGG
>NZ_JBEZGQ010000079.1:12418-16180 GCF_040650095.1 Actinoplanes sp. NPDC048791
GGGTCGCCGGCCTTGCCGGCGACGAAGCTTTCGACGGCCCGCACGCCGCTCAGCCGCCGTCGGCCCAGAGTTCCAGGTCCAGGCGTTGCAGTACGTGCGGGGCGAACATTCCGAAGACCGACAGGATGGCGATCAGCGTGAACACAGTGCGCAGCACCAGCACCTCGCCGCGGCCGCCGACCTTGATCGCTATGCCGTTCGGGACGCCGATCATGCGCCACATGCGGCGGCCCATCGGGATCGGCCACAGGATCGGTACGCCGTTCTTCGTGATCATGTCGCCCAGCAGGTGCACGACGCAGCCCACGCCGACCGCGAAGCCCAGCATCGGGTAGCCGCGGTCGCCGGGCAGGTTCGCCGCCGTGAACCAGGCGATCACGCCCGATGCCAGGGTCACGATCAGCCAGCCGGCGCGTTCGGCCCACTCGTCGAACAGGCCGCGCAACGCGAGACCAGCCATGAAGAACACCACCGCTACGACCGCCCACTTGCCGGAGCCTGCGCACAGCGCCGTCGTGCCCCAGCCGACCAGGGCCGCGAACGGCAGGGTGTGGGTGAACGTACGGTGACCGTTGTTGCGGCGCGGGTCCTTGCTCAGTTTCGTCGCCGTGTAGACACCCAGCGAGATCTTCTCGATGACCTCGGCCACGAACAGTGAGAACACGCCGAACGTGCGGGCCACCGTCGCGCCGCCCTGGTTGCGGGTCACCTTGCCGGACAGGTCCAGGTCGGGCAGCAGGGCGCCGCCCGCGCAGACCGTGGTGCCGACCGCGATCGCGAGCGGCGACTGGGCGTACCCCGCGAAGTGATCCAAGGCCCAGCTGCCGGCCAGCCAGACGGCCGCGCCCGACAGTGCGTGCGACGGACCCATCATGGTCGTGCCCACCCCTCCCCGTAGCCCCGGCGCGACACTGCCGGGGGTAAACCTGGCAACTGTCGCAGAGCGGGGAGGGGCGGGCAACGACCGCCACGTCTACTGTGGAGTGTTTACGATCACCTATAGGTCGGTGCGTTCCACGGGGCGACGTGGTGGCGGTAGCCGTACTCGGCCCGGTAGCGGCCGTATCGCGCGTGCCGCATCAGGCCCATGACCAGGAACACCAGCGGGATCGCGGGCCAGAAGAAGTGGGCGCCGGAGAGCGCCCAGAGAGCGGTCAGGAAGAGGGCCAGCGTCACGACGAAGCCGGCGTGGCGGCGGACGCCCCGGCGTGTCGCGGCCTGCGCCTCCGGTGTGGCGGCCAGCGCGCGGCGGCCGTTGTCGGGCAGGTCGGCGGTCAGCGGGGCGAGCTCGTCGCGGTACTTGGCGGCGTACACCTGACCGAGCCTCTCCTCGCCCTCCTCGAGGGTGAGCCGGCCCTCGGTCATCGCGGCCCGCAGGATCTCGGCCACCTGCTCGCGCTCGGTGTCGGAGGTGCGGAGCCGATTCGGACCGGACCGGGTGGTGTCGCTGGGATACACGGTGACCTCCTGAAACGTGGCGGGACTGACTTCCAGGGTGACGGATCCGGCGCCGGGCCGCGTCGGCCCGGCGGAGCATCCGGTACGCCCACCGCCATACGCCCTGAGGAGTACGCGACGACCGGCCGTAGTACCTGAGGCGCAGGGCACCGTCGTTCTTCATGCGGATGCCCGGGTCAGCAGCGGTGCCGTAGGTTCGGGAACGTGCCAGACCGGGGTGTACGCGACCAGCCGTCTTCTCTTCGTGGAAGACCGTCTGCCGCTGCCCGGAAGGCGGAGTGGGAGGAGTGGCGCCGCCGCAGCCGCTCGGGGCGGTTCCGGTCGGCGGACTGGCCCGGGTACGCACGCCGCCGCTCGCGGCACGGGCACTGGCGAGGTGCGGTCATCACCGCTCTCTGCTTCCACATCTTCGGCAATTGGCCGTACGCCACCCACCTCGCCCACCCGCGGGACGTCATCGCGTGCGCGTTGCTGCTGGTCGGCCCGCTGGCCCTGGCCTGGCGGGGGCGCGCGCCGGTGGTGGTGCTCGCGGTCGCCGGCGCGGCCTCGATCGGGTACGCGGCCCTCGCCGTACCGTCCTGGAGCTACGCCGTCGCGCCGGTCATCGCATTGTTCACCGCGGTGCGCACCGGTCACCGCCGATCCGCGCTGATCACCGTGGCGGCCGGCTACCTGGCCTACCTCCTGGTCATGTTCCTCTGCGCCGATCCGCTCGGACTCTCGCCCGCCGCCCGCCCGACCCCGCGCGACGCCGTGCTCACCGCCTTCGGGCTGGCCCTGACCGGGTTCCTCGGCAGCGCCGCCGGGGCCCGCGCGGCATACCTCGCCGAGATGTCCAAGGCCAATGCCGAGCGCGCCCGCGCCCGCGAGGAGCAGGAACGCCGCCAGGCCGCCGACGAGCGGTTGCGCATCGCCCCCCGTACTCGCGCTGGAAGCCCCGCTCGGCCAGCCAGTCGATCGCCGCTGCACGACGTGCTCGGCCACCACCTGTCACTGATCAACGTGCAGGCCGGGGTGGGCCTGCACCTGATGGACAACCGGCCGGAGCAGGCCCGCGAGGCGCTGACCGCGATCAAGACCGCGAGCGCGGAGGCCCTGCGGGAGGTTCGCGCCGTGCTCGGCGTGCTGCGCCCCGAGGAGGAGGCCGCACCCCGCCAGCCCGCGCTCGGTCTGGACCGCCTCACCGACCTCACGGCGGACGCCGGGCTGCCGGTGACGACCGAGACCGTGGGGGAGCGGCGGGACCTGCCGGCGGAGGTGGACCGCGCGGCGTACCGCATCGTCCAGGAAGCCCTGACGAACGTACGCCGGCACGCGGCCACCGGCGCCTCGGCCACGGTCTCGGTCACCTACGCCCCGGACGAGCTGCGCTTGACGATCCGCAATGATGCCGGCCGGTCGGCGCCGCGACCGGAGCCCGACGTGGCTCCGGGGACTGACGACGGCGGCAGCGGCATCGCCGGGATGCGGGCCCGGGCCGCCAGCCTCGGCGGCTCCCTCGAAGCGGGACCGTTGCCTGACGGTGGCTACCTGGTCTCCGCGGTTCTGCCCACCACCCCGACGAGGGAGCCTGCATGATCACCGTGCTGCTGGCCGACGACCAGGCCCTGGTGCGGGCCGGGTTCCGGGCCCTGCTGAACGCCGAGCCGGACATCGAAGTCGTCGCCGAGGCGGGCGACGGGCTGGAAGCGGCCCGGCTGGCCGCCGAGACCCGCCCGGACGTGGTCCTCATGGACATCCGGATGCCGGGCGTGGACGGGCTGGAGGCGACCCGCCGCATCGCCGCGGACCCGGACCTGGCCGCCACCCGGGTGGTCATCCTGACCACGTTCGAGCTGGACGAGTACGTGTTCGAGGCGCTGCGCACCGGGGCGTCGGGCTTCCTGGTCAAGGACACCGAACCGGTCGAACTGCTGCGCGCGGTCCGGGCGGTCGCGGCCGGTGACGCCCTGCTGTCACCGAGCGTCACCCGGCGGGTCATCGGCGAATTCGCCACCCCGGGCGGGCGCGGTCGTCCGTCGGTGCCACCGGAGGAGGCCGAACGCGTTCTGGAGCAACTGACCGACCGGGAACGGGAGGTGATGGTGCTGGTCGGCGAGGGGTTGTCCAATGACGAGATCGCGGCCCGTCTGCTGATCAGCCCGGCGACGGCGAAGACCCACGTCAGCCGGACGATGGTGAAGCTGGGGGCCCGGGATCGGGCGCAGGTGGTGGTGCACGCCTATGAGGCGGGGTTGATCCGGCCGGGCGGGCTCGCCTGACGCCGCGCGGCCGGCTTGGCGGGTGCGGTGCGGCCAAGCGTGT
>NZ_JBEZGQ010000080.1:0-16177 GCF_040650095.1 Actinoplanes sp. NPDC048791
GGTCGACGTGGTCGGCCAGGCGCCGCTCGTGATCGCACCCCGGGTGACGGCGACCGCGCCGCCCGGCTGGAAGGCGACGGTCGCCCCGCACCCCAAGGTGCTGCTCAGCAGGCGCCTGCCGATCGGCATGACCGCCACGCTCACCGTGCAGGCGCCGGCCGGGACAGCCGCGGGGGCGTACCCGATCGAGGTCTTGGTCTCCGCACCCGGCACCGCCACGGTGAAACGGGCCGTCACCATCACGGTCCGGGAGCCGCTCACCTGCGCCGGCACGACGGACGCGGCGTGTCTGATCGACCTGGGTGCCGAACGCACCCTCGACGGCACGGCCACCGTCGCCGACCCGGCGGAGGGCAACTTCGACGGCGGCGGCTGGAGCTACGACGCCGACCTGCTGCCGAAGGCCGGCCCGGTGACCTGGGGCGGCGTCACATACCAGGCGCCGGACCCGACCGGGACGGCGAAGAACTTCGTGCCGGCCCGCGGCCAGTCACTGCTGCTGCCGACCGGCAACCACACGGCGGCCCACCTGGTCGCGACGACCCACAACGGGCCGGTGACGGCCGCGCTGACGATCGGGTACGCGGACGGCACTTCCGCGCCGGCCACGGTGACGGTGGCGGACTGGTGTGGGACGGCGTCCGCGGGCACGACCGCGGTGCTGGCGATGCCGCACCGGATCAAGGCGGGTCAGGGTGTGGACGGGCCGCCGGTCAGCCTCTTCGGGGTAAGCCTGCCGGTGCCGGCGGGCAAGCAGATCCGCTCGATCACCCTGCCGAACGACGCCCGACTGCACCTCTACGCGGTGACGCTGAGCTAGACATTGCCGTGGAGTAGTCGGCGCACTACGGTGCGTGCAATGGGTCCCCGCTCGCTCAGCTATGCCGATGCCGCTCGCCTGCTCGGCGCGTCCGAACACCCTCTCATCAGGATCTTCGGCGCGGCGAGTGGCGCGGTCACCGCCGCGGCGACCATGGGCACCCTGGCGGACGTCGACTTCTTCGCGTTGCGCGGCGAACTCATCAGGTGGGGCAACACCGTCGTGACCGGACTGCAGGAGCGGATGACCGGCGTCAGTCGTCTCGATCGCACCCAGCGGCTCGAAGCGGCGCACGCGATCGTGGTGGTCACCTCCTTCTACGAGGCCTTGGAAGCCGCACTGGCCGGTCGGCCCGGCGTGGACCTGGCGGCGGCCCGGATGACCGCCGGCGAGCAGGTCGCGGTCGTCACGTCCACAGCGGTCACCGCCCGGTACGGCGAACTCGTGCAGGTCCTGATCGACACGCCGCCGCCCATGCCGGCACCGCACCGCCCCTTCGAGAAGACTCTCTGGGACCTCGCGGAGTACTTCGGCTCGGCCTCCACCGCGGTGCAGAACTTCCTCGCCGGACTGGTCGCCTTCGAGGACGGACGCGACGAGATCGTGGCGGCTGTCGAGGGTCAGGTGCGCCGGATGGCCGTGCGCCGGTACACCGAGGCGTACCGGGCGCTGAGTGTGCAGGCGCCCGAGTTCGGGGTGTGGGCCGGCATGGTCGAGGCCCAGGCCACCCGGACCGTGCTGCACGACGCGATGACCAACCTGTCCGCACGCCTCGACGAGCTGCGGTCCCTGCCGGGTGCCGGGGCCGTCGACGCGGTGCTGGCCGGACTGGGCAAGCGCTATCGGGCCGGGCTGGACAGCGCGATACTCGCCTCCGCCCATGCCCCGGCGCACGTGGTGCTGCCCAGCCTGGACGACGGTTACGTCAACCCGCACGGCCGGGTCGCGGTGGCCGGACCGGCCGATCTGCCGGCCACCGAGAGCTGGTGGGACGACGCCGTCGGAGTCGAGGACGTCCACGGTTTTCTGCTGGCCCACCTCGTCACTCCGGGGGCTGTGGCGCGCCCGCTCGTGGTGCTCGGTCAGCCGGGGTCCGGCAAGTCGGCGCTGACGAGAATCCTGGCCGCCCGGCTGCCTCCGGCGGACTTTCTCGTCGTCCGGGTCGAGCTGCGCAACGTGCCCGCCGACTCTTCGATCCAGGCCCAGATCGAACAGGCTCTGCTGCAGATGCTCGGCGAGCACGTCTCGTGGCCCGACCTCGCCCGCCGGGCCGGCGCTGCGTTCCCGGTCGTCGTCCTGGACGGCTTCGACGAGCTGCTGCAGGCCACCGGCATGAACAGGGCCGACTACCTCGAGCAGATCCACCTGTTCCAGCAGCGGGAGCGGGAACTGGACCGGCCGGTCGCGGTGCTGGTCACCAGCCGCACAGTGGTCGCCGACCGGGCCCGCTTCCCCCGGGACACGGTGGTCCTGCGCCTCGAACCCTTCAACGAAACGCAGGTCCGGACCTGGCTCGACGTGTGGAACGCGCACAACGCCGCCGGCCTCGCGGCCCGTGGGCTGAAACAGTTACCGGTCGGCACAGCCCTGGCCCACGGGGAACTCGCCAGTCAGCCGCTGCTGCTCCTGCTGCTCGCCCTCTATGACGCCGGAGTGAACGCCCTGCAGTCCGCGGACGGTGGCCTGCACCGGGTCGACCTCTATGAGCGGCTCTTCTCCGACTTCGTCGAGAGGGAAGTGGACAAGGATCGCCACGGCCGCAGTGACGATCAGCGGGCGGATGAGATCAACGCGGAGTGGCGCAGGCTGGGCGCGGTCGCCGTGGCGACGCTCAACCGGGGCGGCGACGTGATCCTCGAGGCCGAGCTGAACGCCGACCTGCCGCATCTGCTGTCGGACACCGACCTCCGGCCGGCCCGCGATGGTTCGGCGAACCGGGCCCTGACCGCCGGTCAGCTGATGGTCGGTCGTTTCTTCTTCATCCATGAGTCCCGGGCCACCCGGGACACCGCCGGCCCGGAACGCAGCTTCGAGTTCCTGCACGCCACCTTCGGTGAATTCCTGGCCGCCCGGCAGATCGTCGCCGAGCTGCTCGATCTGGCGGAGGAACGCGTCCATCAGCGACGCCGCCGGGGAGTCATCGATCCGGGTCCGCTCCATGCGGCCACGTCCTTCGTCACCATCACCCGCCGCGCGCCCCTGTGGGAACTCTGCCGGGAGATGCTCACCCGGCTGAGCCCCCGGCAGCGAGCGCTCTGCCGCGAGCTCGCTCTGGAACTGCTTTCCGACGCCGGTTACGCGCATCCGACCTGGACCCGGCGCGACTACGAGCCGCGGCGCATTCCCCTGGCCGCCCGGCACGCCGCCTTCTCGGCGAATCTGGTCTGCTTCGTGGTGCTGGTCAACGACGGTCCCGTGGACGCCGCGGAGCTGGTCGGTGAGCCGGTCGTGGTCAACTGGCGGCGGCAGGCGCTGCTGTGGCAGAGCCAGCTCGATCCGGAAGATCGCAAGCGGATGTGGCAGACGTTGCGTGTGGCCTGGCGGCTGGACACCGATCCCACCCGCCTGGAGGTACGCGTCGAGGACGGCGCTGACATCAGCGTCTACGAGTCCCTGCCCTGGCCACCGGAGCTCCGTCCGGTCACCCGGAAGCCCGGAGCCCTCGCCCGGGGGATGGCACCGGACGTGTCCGTCCGCGGCGAGAGCCGGATGGGCCGATCACTGCGCCGGTCGGCGTTTGTGCAGACAGCACATGAGGTGCGCGAATGCCTCTACGACCTGATGCCGTACTGGCAGCACGCGGGCACGCCGGGCCTGCACGTGATCGACGACGAGCCGGTTCTGGTCTCCGAAGCGGCACTGTTCCTCCAGCTGCTGCTGGCGCCGGCAGCGGAGCAGCCGCGCGACCTGCGCGCCAAGCAGTACGAGTGGGCGCTCACGCTCACGAGCTTGCCGCGGCAACGTGACCTGCTCATCAGACAGCTCGGCGAGGAGGCGCCCCGGTTCTCGGACGCGAACCTGCACCGCATCTTGTCGTCGGTCACGGCCGATGACGTCGAACGGAACCAGTCGACGCTGGTGGCCATGCTGACCACGGTGACGGGGCGGGCGCAGGACCGCCGGGAACTGGCCGGTTCACTGATGGGAGCCATCAGATGGGACCTCGCCGACCGGCGCGACAACCCGGCGCGGGAGCAACTGGCCCTGCTCGTCATGGGCGATCCCGGAGCGCCCGCCTAGTCCTTGTCCAGGCAGAACTCGTTCCCTTCGGGGTCGGCCAGCACAGTGAGCCCGTCGGTCTCCCACAGGACCCGGGCGCCGAGGCCGGTCAGCCGGGCCAGCTCGGCGACCGGGTCCTCGGCGTTCAGGTCCAGGTGTACGCGGTTCTTCACGGTCTTGTGCTCGGGCACCTGGGTGAACCACAGCCGCGGCCCGCCCTCCGGCCCGGGCAGCACCAGCACCGTCGGGTCCTCGTCGGGATCCGGATCGTCCGGCCCGTACGGCGCGACGTTGTACCCCTCGAGCACCTGCACCCACCAGCGGGCCAGCGCGGGCGCGTGCTCGCAGTCGAAGACGATGTCCATGATCCGGGCCATGACTACATCACCCACCCGTAGAGGCGTTCGACGTGCAGGCTCAGGACGATCCGGCCGTCGGCGACCATGGCCCGCCGGTAGTCGTCCCAGTCCGGGTGCTCCTCGCGGCGGATCAACCGGTAGACCTCGACGAGCTCCTCGACCGTGGCGTCGTGTTCCTCGGCTGACGGCGCGGAGAACGTGGCGTGCACGTCCGCGACGACGTAGCCGCCTCCGCCAGGGCCGGGCACCCGCAGGCTGCCGCGCGGGTCGCGCCGCAGGTTGTGCACCTTGGCCAGCGTCTCGCGGGTCGACACCCGCAGCACCCGGGTCTTGTCGTCGGCCGCGTAGTTCACATCGGACAGCTGGGGCCGGCCGTCGCGCTTGATAGTGGCGAGGGTGCACAGATCGGCCGCGGCGACGACGGCCCACAGATCATCGGACATGCCCTGAATGTAGAGCAGCCGCCCCCTCCACGCGGGAGGGAGCGGCTGCCGGGCGTGGTCAGGTCAGAGCTTGCCGCACTGGCCGATCCGTATCCCGCTGACCTTGTTGGCCAGGCCGTTGTTCACCGGCGCCGGCTTGTTGCCGGAGCAGGTGAGCGGCCCGCCGACCGTGTTGCCCGCGACGACCGTGGCTGTCTTGTTGTTCAGCAGGGTCACCGCGCTCTTCAGGGTCGAGTTCTCCAGGCCGACCGGGCCTGATCCGGTGACGGTGAGCGGTCCGCTGACCGTGGTGTTGAGCAGCGAGACCGTGCCCGCTCCGGTGGCCGTCACCGCCGCGCGCAGGGTCGCGCCGGTGGCGTAGAGCGAGGCGCCCTTGGAGACCGTCACCAGGCCGGTGATCTGGGCTCCGGCCTTGACGCAGGTGACCCCCGACCGGACCGACACCGCGCCGACGACCTTGTCCGCGATCGTCGTGGTGCAGGCGGGGGCCGGGACGCCGAGCAGTTCCACCTCGGCCAGTGTGGTGCCCGCGGCGACGTCGAGCCGGTAGTACGCGTACCGGCCCGGGTTGGCGATCTTGAAGGGCCGGGTCTGCCGGCGCCACTCGAACGTCTGGTCCTTGCGCTGGTCGATCGTGGTCCACGTGGTGCCGTCGTAGGAGCCCTTCAGCGTCCACGAGGCCGGGTCCTGCTCGGCCACGGTGCTCGAGGTGAGCGTGTAGTAGGCGGCCTGTTCACCGGCGGAGGCGAACTGGTACTGCCAGCCGTCGGCGAGCGTGGCCTGGGTGGTGGAGGTGTCGTCGACCAGGGCCGGGTCCGACGCCGTGCCGCGGCCCGGGCCGGTCAGGTCCCGCAACGGGTTCGGCACCGCGTCGCCCGAGGTGAGCGATTCCGGGGCGGCGTCCTTGCCGGTGCCCCACTTCGACGGCGACGAGCCCATGGTGAAGTCGAGCCGGGCGCCGTCGGCCAGCAGCGAGTGCGGCAGCGACGTGGAGTTGTACGCCTTGCCGTTGACCTTCAGCGACTGCACGTAGACCTTGCTGCGGCTGTTGCCGGGGGCGTTGACGACGATCTTCTTGCCGTTCTCCAGGTTGACCGTCGCCTTGGTGAACAGCGGCGAGCCGATCGCGTACGCGGGGTTGCCCATCTGCAACGGGTAGAAGCCGAGCGCGCTGAACACCTGCCAGGCGCTCATCTCGCCGTTGTCCTCGTCGCCCGGGTAGCCCTGGCCGATCTCGCTGCCCAGGTACAGCCGGGACATGGCCTCGCGGACCAGCTTCTGCGCCTTGTACGGCTGACCCGCGTAGTCGTACATGTAGGGGATGTGGTGCGACGGCTGGTTGCTGAAGCCCCACTGACCCATCCGGACGTCGCGGGCCTCGTACATCTCGTGGATCGGGCCGCCGTACGAGCCGTAGAAGGTGGCCGTCTCGGGTGTGGTGAAGAACTTGTCGAGCTTCTTGGCCAGGCCGTCGCGACCGCCGTACAGGTTGGCCAGGCCCTGCCCGTCCTGCGGCACGTGGAACGCCATGTTCCAGCCGTCGGTCTCGGTGTAGTCGTAACCCCAGACCCGCGGGTCGTACGAGGCCGGCGAGTTGCGCCAGTTGCCCGCGGAGTCCTTGCCCTGGAAGAAGTCCACCGACGGGTCGAACATGTTGATGTAGTTCTGGGCGCGGTTGCGGAAGTACTCGGCCTGCTCGGCGTACTCCTTCGCCTTTGGGCCGCCCTTCTTGGCCAGCGCCTCGGCCATGTTGGCGATGCCGTAGTCGTTGATGTAGCCGTCCATCGCCCAGGACATCGCCTCGCCGGTGCTGTCGCTCGGCGTGTAGCCCTTGAAGATCGAGCTGGCCAGGCCCTTGCGGCCGACGTTGGCGTTCGGCGGCGTGACCGTCGCGTTCTTCACCGCGGCCCGGTACGCCGTCTCGGCGTCGATGCCGGGCACCCCCTTGAGGTACGCGTCCGCGAAAGCCACATCCGAGCTGGTGCCGACCATCAGGTTGGCGTAGCCCGGCGCCGACCAGCGCGAGATCCAGCCGCCGTCGCGGAACTGCTGGACGAACCCGTCCACCATCTCCCCGGCCTGCTTCGGCGTCAGCAGCGAGTACGCCGGCCACGTCGTGCGGTACGTGTCCCAGAAGCCGTTGTTGACGTAGACCTTGCCGTCCTTGATCGGCGCCCCGGTCTGCGTCGGCGAGCTGGCCGGGCTGGTCACCGCGGACTGCACGGTGTGCTTGTAGACCGGCTCGTCGTTGCTGCCGGTGTTCTCGAAGCCCGAGTTGGGATAGAGGAACAGCCGGTACAGGTTCGAGTAGAGCGTGACGAGCTGATCCTCGGACGCGCCCTCGACCTCGACGGTGTGCATCTTGGCGTCCCACAGGTCGCGGGCCTTGTCCCGGACCGAGGCGAGCGTCGCGTCGGCCGCGATCTCCAGGTCCAGGTTGTGCTTGGCCTGCTCGACACTGATCAGCGAGGTGGCGATCCGCATCCGGACCGTCTTGTTCTCCGCGGTGTCGAACTTGAGGTAGCCGGTGGACGGCCGGTTGCCGGTGGGCAGCATGCCGCTCGCCGTGACCGGGGCGTCGACGGTGGCGTACATGAACATCCGGGTGAAGCCCGCGGACAGGCCGCCGCTGTTCACGTCCGACCAGCCCGAGACCGCCTGGCCGGCCGCGTCGATGGTCAGCCCGGACCGGTTGTCGACGTTGTCCAGGATCAGGTTGCCGTTGTCGCCGGTGAAGGTGAACTGCATCAGCGCGGCGTGGTCGGTCGGCGCGATCTCGGTCTTGAGCCCGTTGTCGAAGGTGACGCCGTAGTAGTATGGCTTGGCGGTCTCGTTCTCGTGACCGAAGGCCAGCGCGCGGTTGGCCCGGTCGGCATCCGGTACGCCGGCCGCGACGCTCGGCATCACCTGGAACGTCTGCCGGTCACCCATCCACGGGCTGGGCTCGTGGCTGGCGGAGAAGGCCTGCAGGGTCGGCCGGTTCGCCGCGTTGTTCTGGCGGTGGTACTCGTACAGCCAGCTGGTGGTGCCGGCGTTGGTGACCGGGGTCCAGAAGTTGAAACCGTGCGGGACCGCGGTGGCCGGGAAGTTGTTGCCCCGGGAGAAGTCGCCCGAGGACATCGTGCCGCGGCGCGTCTCGGCGTACTCGGCGAGGTGCTGCTTGGGCCTGGCCGGGGCGACCTCGGCGAGCGCGATGTCGTCGTACCAGGCCCGGAAGCTGGTGGGACCGGACGGCTTGTCGTACGTGATCAGGATCCGGTCGACGGTCTTGCCCGCCGCGACCTTGCCGATCCGCGCGGTCCGCTTGTTCCACTGCGCGGTGTAGAGCGTCTGCGACGCGCCCTGCGCGGCCGCGCTGACCACGGTGCCGTTCTGGTCGACGGCCTTGAGGTCGGACAGGAAGGTGCCGTCGGTGAAGGCCAGGTCGACCGCGGTGTACGTGGCCGGGTTGGACAGGTCCTCGCGGTTGAACTCGGGCAGCACCAGGTACGACAGCTCGGTGTCGGCGGTGACCGTCACGTCGACGTCGAAGACCTTGTTGGCGGAGTGCCCGCGGCCCTCGGCGGTGTGCCGCCCGGCGATCTGGAACGCCTTGAGCCCGGTGAAGCCCACGCCCGCCTTGGCGGTGGGGGAGCTGGCCGGGCCCGGGCCGACCCGGCTCTGCATCGGACCGGTCGGCGGCGGCGTCACGTTGGCGTCGGCCAGCTCCAGGTCGGCGAGCTGGGTGAGGTTGCCGGACGGGTGCCCGGTGATATTGAGCCGGTAGATTCCGAACGAGCCCGGGTCGGCGACGGTGTAGGTCTTGGTCTGGAAGCGCTCGGTGAAGGTCTGCCCGGTCTGCGTGTCGACCGTGGTCCAGGTGCTGCCGTCGGTAGAGCCCTGCAGCGTCCAGTCCCGCGGGTCGCGCTCGGGAGCGTCGTTGGCGGAGGTCAGCGCGTACTTGATGACCTCGGCCGGGGCGTCCAGCGTGTACTGGGCCCAGCTCGTCGGGGTGTCGACCAGCCACTTGGTGGCCGAGTCGCCGTCGTTGAGGTTGTTGCGGCCCTCGTTGCTGTTCGGCTCGGCGTTGACCGCGATGCCGGTGACGTGCCCGCGCAGGCTGCCCGGCATGCCGACGACCACGGTGCCGTCGACGCCGCCGCTGCCGGCTGCCGCGTCGACCGTGTCGGTCCAGGTGGGTTGCGGGTCGTCGGTCTCGAACGACGATCGGAACGAGGTGGCGGCGGCCGCCGCGGCCGCCCCGCCCGTGGCGACTGCCGCTGCCGCGGCGATCAATGTGACGGATAACAGGGCGACACCCCATCGTGGCCGGTGCATGCCGTCTCCTTCTCGGGGCCGTGAAACATTCGCGACACATCGTCACGTGCAAGTCTCTCGATCCGCAAGGGTTCGGCGCCCTCCGATTGACATCGATGTCAGCGCAGGCCCGCCAGCCAGCGCTCCACCTCGGCCGGCGAGCGCAACAGCACCACCGGCGGCATCGCCGGGTCGGCGTGCCAGTCCCGCATCCGCTGCCGCTTGCGCGCGAACGACCGGAAGTGCCAGACCACGATGTTGTCGGTGGACAGGACCAGGTTGCGCACCCGCTCCCGGTTGCCGTTGCAGATCTCGGTCCGCAGCACGACCCGGCGCGCGGTGCGCCGCAGCAGCCGGCCCAGCGAACGCCAGCGCGGGAGGTCCAGGCCCACCACCAGGTCGGCCCGGGCCAGCGGCACGTCCCGCCACTGGCCGTACGCCGAGTCGAGCACCCAGGCATCGGAGGCGCAGATGGCCGCGATCCGCTCCCGCTGCACCTCGTCCGGCACCTGGACCCAGCCGGGCTCCCAGGTGAGGTCGTCCACCGAGTGGTACGGCACCCCCAGCCGCTGCCCGATCCGCGCCGCCAGCGTCGACTTGCCCGACCCGGTGACCCCGTACACGACGATCCGGCGCATCAGCGGCCCACCAGCCCCTCCTCGTACGCGAGGATCACCAGCTGCACCCGGTCCCGGACGCCCAGCTTGGTGATCGCCCGGGTGATGTGGGTCTTGGCGGTCAGCGGGCTGATCACCAGCTCCCGTGCGATGTCCTCGTTGGACAGTCCCGAGGCGACCAGGGTGACCACCTCCCGCTCGCGGGTGGTCAGCGCGGCCAGCCGTGCCCCACCGGCCGGCGCCGGGGCCGGCCGGTGGGCGAACTGCTTGATGACCCGCCGGGTGACGCTGGGGGAGAGCAGCGCCTCGCCGGCCGCCACCACCCGGACGGCGTGCCGCAGCCCCTCCGGGTCGATCTCCTTGGTGAGGAAACCGCTCGCCCCCGCCTCCAGCGCCGCGAAGACGTACTCGTCGGTCTCGAACGTGGTCAGGATGATCACCCGGCAGTCCCGCAGCTCCGGATCGGCCATGATCCGCCGGGTGGCGGCGATCCCGTCCAGTCCGGGCATCCGGATGTCCATCAGCACCACGTCCGGGCGCAGTGCGCGAGCGGTCCGCACGGCCTCGTCCCCGGTGGCGGCCTCGCCGGCGATCACGATCTCCCGGTCGCGCTTGAGCAGGCTGCGGAAGCCGGCCCGGACCAGGTGCTGATCGTCGGCGAGCAACACGGAGACGGGCATGTCAGGCCGCGATCGGGATCATCGCGCGGACGGTGAAGCCGCCGGCCGGTCCGGCTCCCGCGGTCAGGGCGCCACCCAGCGCCGCGACCCGTTCGCGCATCCCCATGATCCCGTGTCCCTCCGTGCTCGTCGCCTCGCCGGCGCCGTCGTCGGTGACCTCCACCGTGACACTCGCCGGGGTGTAGTGCAGGGTCACCGTGACCCGGGTGGCCCGGGCATGGCGGACCGTGTTCGTGAGAGCCTCCTGCACCACGCGGTAGACCGCCGTCGCGACCGGCGCCGGCACCTCGGCGCGTTCGCCCAGCTCGGTGACGGTCACCTCGATCCCGGCCGCCCGTACCTGGTCGGTGAGCCCGGCCAGGCCCTCCAGCCCGGCGGCCGGGGTCTCGATCCGGTTGCCCTCACGCAGCACGTCCACGAGTGACTTCAGGTCGCTCATGGCCCGGCCCCGGACGTCCTGGGCCAGCCGCAACGCGTCGCGGGCCTCCTCCGGCTCCTCGTCGAAGGCGTCCAGCGCCACGTTGAGGTGCACACCGACCACGGCCAGCGTGTGTGACACGACGTCGTGCAGGTCGCGGGCGATGCCGACGCGTTCCTCGGCCCGCCGCCGCAGCGCCTCCAGCTCCTGCTCGTGCAGGGACTGCTCCAGCCGGGCGGCGACCTCGTCCTGCCAGCGGCGGGTGCTCCGGTACGCGAGGGCGGCGGCGAGCACCGCGGCCAGCCACAGGGCCTCCCCGCCGAGCTGCCCGAGAACTCGGTCGGAGTCGTACCGCTCGACGAAGGCGTCCCAGACCAGCCCGTACGACAGAGTCAGCGCCCCGGCCACCGCGGCCGTGCGCAGCCGCCCGGCCAGGGCCATTGCGGCGAAGGCCGCCGTGGCCGGCCAGGCCCAGCCGCTGCCGATCAGGTCCGACGAACGCCAGGCCACGACGGTCAGGACGGCGACGATCAGGACGGTCAGGGGCCAACGCCGGACGAAGAGCATCAGCGCGGCGAGCCACACCGCCACTGTGGCGGTCATGACGGCCTGCAGGTTGCCACCGGTGACGGCGAGTCCGGCGGGGACACCGACCAGCGTCAGAGCGGCGGCCACCCAGGGCAGCGAGCGTGGCATGGCGATCACCGTCCCGTCCCCGTCGTCGGTCGCAGCGGCCGCAGCGCCACGAAGCTGAAGCAGGCCGCCGTCATCCACAGGGCGAGCCGCCGGGTCAACGAGATGAGCGTCTCATGGTCGGCGATCCCCAGTCTCGGTCCCGCGACGACGTCCAGCGCGGCCAGTGCGGCCAGCGCACCCACCCCCGCTGCGATCAGGCACAGTTGCTGTCTCATGGTCTCGGTCATGGGGGAAAATTAGGCTCGGCGGGGGCCCGGCCGCGTCGTCCCGGCGCCGTCTCCCGCGGCGACTCCCTTCGAGTACGGGGCTACACCGATCGCCGTATGTCGCCCTAGGCTGACCCGCGTGATCGACGAAGGCACCGCCGCCGCCGTGCTCGCCGCGTACGGCCGTTTCCAGGTCCGGCCCGGGCTCACCGACTCCGAGCTGGCCGGCGTGGAGCAGGAGTTCGGCTTCTCGTTCGCCGACGACCACCGCGCCTTCCTGGCCGCCGGCCTGCCGTACGGTCGCGGCTGGCCGGACTGGCGGGACGGCGACCGCGCCCAGCTCCGCGAGAAGCTGGCGATGCCGGTCGAGGGCGTGCTCTTCGACGTCGCCGAGAACGGCTTCTGGTACGAGGGCTGGGGTCCGCAACCGGCCGGGAACGCCGACGCCGTCACGGTCGCCCGCCGGTTCCTGATGACCGTCCCGCGGCTCGTGCCCGTCTACTCCCACCGGTATCTGCCGGCGGGCCGCGGCGCCTACGGGCACCCGGTGCTGTCGGTGATGCAGACCGACATCATCAGCTACGGCGCCGACCTGACGACCTACATCCGCCACGAGTTCGGCGGCGAACCCCTGGAAGCGGGCCGCCCCACCGTCGCCTTCTGGCGCGACCTGGCCGGCTAACCCTCGACTTCCCGCTTCGCGCGGGCCCGGCGTTTGCCCTCGTGCATGGCGGCCACCCGGGCGACCGGGATGGTGTGTCCCTCGGCGACCAGCCCCGGATCCAGCGGCTGCGGCGCCGGCATGTGCGCCGCCCACGGGTCACTGCCGTTCAGCAGCTCCGGCGCCGTCCGTACGGTGAAGTCGGCCGGTGTCACGTCGTCGAGCACGTCCCAGCCCACCGGGAACGACACCGGCAACCCCGGCCGCACCCGCGGGCTGTACGCCGCCACCACAGTCGCGCCGCCCGCCCGGGTCGCGTCGAGGAAAACCTTGCCGTGCCGGTCCTCGCGGATGAACGCCGTCGTTGCCAGCTCCGGATCGAGGCGCTCGGCGCGCGCCGCGACAGCCCGGGTCGCGGCGGCCACGTCCACGGTCGCGGCGCTGCCGTCGAGCGGCACGAAGATGTGCACGCCCTTGGACCCGCTGGTCTTGACCGCGCCGGCCATGCCCGCGTCGGCCAGCGCCCGGCGGACCAGGTGGGCGGCCCGGATGACCACGTCGAAGCCGGCGCCCTCGGGCGGGTCCAGGTCCATGATCAGGTGGGTCGGGTGGTCGCGGTCGGCCACGGTCATGAGGGTGGGGTGGTATTCGACCGCGCGCTGGTTGGCGAACCAGAGCAGCGTGCGGCGGTCGTTGCAGAGGGCGTACTGCACCTCGCGGTGTGACGCCTCGGCCCACACGGCGGTCCGCGGCACCCATTCCGGCGTGTATTTCGGCAGGTTCTTCTGCATGAACTTGTCCTGGCCGCGCAGCACCCGGATCACCGAGAGCGGCCGATCGCGCAGGACGGCCAGGACCGGATCGCGGACCGCGTCCAGGTAGTCGACCAGGTCCCGCTTGGTCGCCCCGGCGCCGGGGAAGAGCTCCTGGTCCAGGTTCGTCAGGGGTACGCCGGCCCGTTCCTCTTTGTCCGCCATGGCCTCATCCTGCCCGGACCAGGCTCAGGGCGGGAAGCACCATCGCCAGGGTCAGCACCACGTACACGCCGCCGAGGAAGAACTGGCCGTGCCGGGTGGCGATGACAGCGCCGACGAACGGCCCCACGACAGCGGCCAGCGCGGCCAGCAGCAGGGTGCCCGGCTGCCGTTCGGGTCCGGTGACGCCCCAGCCGACCAGCAGCGACACCGAGACCAGCCAGATGAGGGTGACCAGGGTGACCTTGAGCGCGACCTCGGAGCGCACCCGGGCGGCCCGGCGCTCGGCGCGCAGCTCACCCTCCGACGGGAGCCCGACGTCGACGCGCGACAGCGGCGTCCGCTCGATCTCCAACGTCACAAGCAGCACTCTAGGGGAGCCGCCGGGGTCGCCGCATCACCAGCGCAGGATGACGATCCCCCACACGTGAGCAGGGTGACCGGCACGCTCAGCGGGGTGGGCGTTCGCCGCTGCCGCGGGGGATGACCGAGGTCGAGATGACGATCGAGCGGGCCGGGCCGGAGTGGCCGCTGATCCGTTCGTGGGCCAGCCGGGCCGCCTCCCGGCCCATCGCCACCGCATCGTGCGCCACCACCGTCGTGCCGATGACCTCGGCCAGGTCGAAGTCGTCGAAGCCGATCAGCGCGGGCGGATCCGGCCGGTCCTTGAGCGCCCGCAGCGCGCCGGTGGTCAGCCGGTTGTTCGTGGTGAACAGCGCGGTGGGCGCCGGGTCCAGCGCCAGCAGCTCGCGTACCGTCTCCTCGGCCCGGCGTACGTCGTGCACGTCGGTGCGCAGATACCGCTCCCATTCGTCGTTGCCGGCCGCGTTCATGGCCGCCCGGAAGCCCTCGATGCGCTTGCGCTGCGGCACCGTCCGGGCCAGGTCGGCCACCAGGGCGATCCGCCGGTGGCCGCCCCGGAGCAGGTGCTCGGCGCCGGCCCGGGCGCCGCCCGCGTTGTCGATGACCACCACGTCGGCGTCGATGCCGTCCGGCGGCCGGTCCAGGAAGACGAACGGCACCCCGCGGCTGCCCTCGATGGCCAGATACTCGTGGCGGTCCGCGCTCGGCACGATCAGCAGCGCCCGTACCCGCCGCTCCAGGAACGTGTCGATCAGCTCCCGTTCCAGCGTCGGATCCTCGTCGTTGTTGGCCGTCACCAGCTGCAGCCCGTGCTGGCGCAGCTCGCGCTCGATCCCGCTGGCCACGGCCGAGTAGAACGGGTTGGTCAGGTCGCCGCTGATCAGCGCCACCAGCGCCGAGGTGGCGCCCCGGCGCAGCTCGCGCGCGATGCCGTTGAGGCGGTAGCCGAGCTGGTCGGCTGCGTCGCGGACCCGGCGTCCGGTGTCCTCGGCGACGTTCGGCTCGCTGTTGAGCGCCCGCGACGCCGTCTTGAGGCTCACGCCGGCGAGGGCGGCCACCTGGGTGAGCGTCGGCCGGCGGGCGGTCGATTCGTCGACGGCGCCGTCGGCGGACCGGGATGCGGGCATGGTGCTCCGAACTGTCGGCGAGAACGGTGGGCCGGAGGCGATCTGGCGGCTCAGGCGGCAATTATGACATCGACACCGCCCGGCGCGGCCGCCCCGGCACACGCCGACCGGTCCGGCCCCACCGAGCGGATCGGCGGCCCGGACCAACCGTTCGGACCGCTGCGAAGACCGGCAGAAATACTACTGTCTGTAGTCTCCGGTCCGGACGGCCGGAGCTGATAGTGGCTGCTGGAGGCGTTGTGACGGACACCATCACCGCCGGCCGGGATCGATACTTCGACACGCTGCGTGCTGTCGCGATCATCCGGGTGGTGCTGTTCCACGCCTTCCCGCTCGCCGCGCTCGAACTCGTCTTCCCCTCGATGGGGGTGATGTTCGCGCTCGGCGGCTCGCTCATGGTCAAGTCACTGGACCGGTCGGCGACCCGGGCGGTGCGCAGCCGGGTGCGCCGGTTGCTGCCCGCGCTGTGGGTGATGGCGCTCATCGCCGTACCGGTGATGATCCAGCACGGCTGGCCGGACCGGCCGTCCTGGCCGCACCTGCTGCTCTGGATCCTGCCGATTGCGGATCCGCCGGCCAGCGAGTTCGGCTACCCGGCCGCGGGCGTGCTCTGGTACCTGGTCACCTACCTGTGGCTGGTCCTGCTGTCGCCGCTGCTGCTGAGCCTCTACCGCCGGTGGAACCTGCCGACCGTGCTGCTGCCGCTGTTCGGGCTGATGCTGCTGACCGCCTACCCGGACACTTTCGGCACGACCGCCGGCTGGGTGGTGCAGAACGTGCTGGCCTTCGGCTCCTGCTGGATCCTCGGCTTCGCCCACCGCGAAGGCGACCTGGCCAAACTCCGGCCGGCCGTGGTGCTGGGACTGGCCGCCGCCTGCGTCGCCGGTGGGCTCGGCTGGGCGTACCTGCATCCGGCGGACACCGGGATGGACCTGACCGGCCTGCCGGTCGCGTACGCGGTCTTCTCCATCGGTTTTGTGCTGGCCCTGCTGCGCTGGGCGCCGCGGATGGACTGGCTCGCCCGGGCCCGGCCGCTGGACGGCTTCGTGTCGATGGTGAACAACCGGGCAGTGACGATCTACCTGTGGCACAACGTGGCCATCACCGTCGCGGTCTACCTCTTCGACCCGCTGAAGCTCTGGCGCATCCCCACCCAGGGCCTGGAGAGCGCGGTCGACTTCACCATCGCGCTGACCACGCTCGCGGTGATCGTGCTCGCCCTGGGCTGGGTCGAGGACATCGCGGCCCGCCGCCCGCCGCGCTTCTCGCCGTTCGTGCGGCGGCGCCCACTTCAGCAG
>NZ_JBEZGQ010000081.1:0-16167 GCF_040650095.1 Actinoplanes sp. NPDC048791
GCGCGGCGGCGGCCGAGAGACCACCGGGCACGCTCGCGAGCCGCTCGCCGACGATCAGCAGAGCGCCGGGCACGGCGAGTGCGGCGCTCACGGCCGCGTCGGTGCCGAGCAGCCGGGCCTCGTCACCGGGCACGGCCGCGACGAGCGTCGCGCCGAGCTTCTCAAAACCCCGGCTCAGGTACGGCGCCACGGCCGTGACCTTGAGCTTGCCCTTCCCGTGGCCCTTACGCAGCCGCAGGAAGAGGATCGGGCACTCCTCCTCGGGCTCGAGGCCGACGATGACCGCGGCGGGCGCGTTCTCGACGTCCTCGTAGGTGACGTCCGTGACGCCCGCGACGGAGGAGGCCAGGAAGTCGGCCTCCTCGCCGGACAGCGGGCGCGCCCGGAAGTCGATGTCGTTGGTGCCGAGGGCGACCCGGGCGAACTTCGCGTACGCGTACGCGTCCTCGACCGTGAGACGGCCACCGGTCAGCACGCCGACGCCGCGGCCCTTCGCAGCCTGCAGCCCCTCGGCGGCGGCCAGCAGGGCCTCGCTCCAGGACGCCTCACGCAGCTGGCCGGTCTTGGCGTCGCGCAGCATCGGGGTGGTGATGCGGTCGTAGCCGGTGGTGTAGCGGAAGCCCCACCGGCCCTTGTCGCAGTTCCACTCCTCGTTGACCGCCGGGTCGTCGCCGGCCAGGCGCCGCAGCACCTTGCCCCGGCGGTGGTCGGCCCGCATCGAGCAGCCGGCGGCGCAGTGCTCGCAGGCGGTCGGCGAGGAGACCAGGTCGAACGGGCGGGCCCGGAACCTGTACTGCTCGCCGGTCAGCGCGCCGACCGGACAGATCTGGATGGTGTTGCCGGAGAAGTAGGAGTTGAAGGCGACGTCGCCCTCGCCCTCGCCGACCTGGCCGTCGCCGGTGCCCTCGCCGCCGAAGAAGTCGTCGCGGTAGACGTTGATCTGCTCACCGGACGAGCGGTCCATCAGGTCGATGAACTTGTCGCCGGCGATCTCCTCGGAGAAGCGGGTGCAGCGCTGGCACAGAATGCAGCGCTCCCGGTCCAGCAGCACCTGGCTGGAGATGTGGATCGGCTTCTCGTACTCGCGCTTGTGCTCGTGGAAGCGCGAGTCGACGCGGCCGTTCGACATCGCCTGGTTCTGCAGCGGGCACTCGCCGCCCTTGTCGCAGGTCGGGCAGTCGAGCGGGTGGTTGGCCAGCAGCAGCTCCATCACGCCGCCCTGGGCCTTGGCGGCGACCGGGGAGGTGAGCTGGGTCTTGACCACCATGCCCTCGGCCACCGTCTGGGTGCAGGAGGCGACCGGCTTGCGCTGGCCCTCCACCTCGACCAGACACTGGCGGCAGGCGCCGGCCGGGGCCAGCAGCGGGTGGTCGCAGAACCGCGGGATCGCGATGCCCATCCGCTCGGCGACCCGGATGACGAGCTCGCCCTTGGCGGCCGTCACTTCCACGCCGTCGACGGTCAGCGTGACCTCGTCGGTCTTCTTGGCGACATCGGTCATCAGTGCGCTCCTACCAGGGCCTTCTCGGACAGCCGCGGAGCGGTCCGGCCCTCGATGTAGTCCAGGTAGTCCTGGCGGAAGAACTTCAGCGTCGACATGACCGGCGTCGCGGCGCCGTCGCCGAGACCGCAGAACGAACGGCCGAAGATGTTGTCCGCGGTGTCCTGCAGGGTGTCGAGGTCCTGGACGGTGCCCTGGCCGGAGAGGATCCGGCGGTACGTGCGGACCATCCAGTAGTTGCCCTCGCGGCACGGGGTGCACTTGCCGCAGGACTCGTGGTGGTAGAACTCCAGCCAGCGCCAGGTCGCGTACACCGGGCAGTCCTGGTCGGAGAAGATCTGCATCGCCGTGGTGCCCAGGATCGAGCCCGCCGCGGCCACTCCCTCGAAGTCCATCGGGGTGTCGATGTGGTCGGCCGTCAGCAGCGGCGTCGAGGAGCCGCCCGGCGTCCAGAACTTGAGGTTGTGACCCGGCTTCATGCCCCCGGCCAGCTCGATCAGCTCGCGCAGGGTGATGCCGAGGCCGCACTCGTACTGGCCCGGGTTGGCGATCCGGCCGGAGAGCGAGTAGATCATCGGGCCGGACGACTTCTCCGTGCCCATGCTCTTCCACCAGTCCGCGCCGCCCAGCACGATGTACGGCACCGACGCGATGGTACCGACGTTGTTGACCACCGTCGGGCTCGCGTACAGGCCGGCGACCGCGGGGAACGGCGGGCGCAGCCGGGGCTGGCCGCGGAAGCCCTCGAGCGAGTCCAGCAGCGCCGTCTCCTCGCCGCAGATGTACGCCCCCGCGCCGCTGTGCACGACGAGGTCGAGGTCGAACCCGGAGCCGAGGATGTTCTCGCCGAGGTAGCCCTTGGCGTACGCCTCCTGGACCGCGTTGCGCAGCCGCCGGGTGGCGTGCACGGCCTCGCCGCGGATGTAGATGAACGCCCGGCTGGCCCGGATCGCGTAGGCCGCGATGATCGCGCCCTCCACGAGCGAGTGCGGGTCGTACGTCATCAGCGGCAGGTCCTTGCAGGTGCCGGGCTCGCCCTCGTCGGCGTTGATGACGAGGTAGTGCGGCTTGCCGTCGCCCTGCGGGATGAAGCCCCACTTGAGACCGGTCGGGAAGCCGGCCCCGCCGCGGCCGCGCAGGCCGGAGTCCTTGATGAGCTGGATCAGGTCGTCGGGGTGGACGTCCAGCGCCTTGCGGACGGCGGCGTACCCGTCGAGCCGCTCGTAGGTGTCGATCTGCCAGGCGTCCGGCGAGAGCCAGCGCTTGGTGAGGACGGGGGTGAGCTTCTGAAGAACCTCACGCCGGGGCTGAGTCACTTCTTCTCCTCGTTGCCGCGCGGAGTGTTCTGCCAGCCGGGGTTGTCGTTCGCGGTGGCCGGCTGCTTCTGGGCGGCGGTGCCCTCGCTGACGATGCTCTCGCCGCGCTCGGTGTCGCCGGCCGGCTTGCCGTCGCCGGCGACCTCGTTCTTCGCCGCGCCGGCCGCCTCGGCCGGGTTGCTCGGAGCCGGGGTCTGGTTCGGCAGCCCGGCGCTGGTCGCGGCCGGGGCCGGGGTGTCGCCGGTGGGGTTGCGGGCTTCGGCGGCCCGGGTCTCCGGGTCCTTGTCGTCGCCGGCCTTGACCGGCGCACCGGCCTTGCGGTGCTCGACCTTGTCGACCACAGTGGCCGCCGCGGCCTTGACCTTGGAGGCCACGTTGGCGATGAGGCCGCCGTGCTTCTCCTCGGTCCGCGGCGCGGAGACCGGGCCGGGGTCCTTGACGGCCTTGGCGGACTCGTCGCGGGCCGGCTTGGTGGTGGTGATCGGGGTGTCGATGTTGAAGTTCGCCACCGCGACACCGTGCTCCTGGGCCAGGGTCACGCCGCGCAGGGTGGGCGCCCCGGCCGGACCGTCGGCGACCGCACCCTCGCGCTCGTCGGCGAAACCGGCCAGCTGGAACTGCATCTCCTTGAGCGAGCAGATCCGCGCGCCGCGGGACGGCATCGGCCGCTCCCCCTTGCGCAGCTGCTCGACCAGCTCGACCGCCGCCTGCGGGGTGCTGTTGTCCACCGCGAAGTCGTAGTTGACCGTCACGACCGGCGCGTAGTCACAGGCCGCGAGGCACTCGGCGTGCTCCAGCGTGATCTTGCCGTCGGCCGTGGTCTGGTCGTGCCCGACCCCGAGGTGCTCGACGAGACCGTCGTAGATCTCCTGGCCGCCGAGCACGTTGCACAGCGTGTTGGTGCAGACGCTGACCAGGTATTCGCCGGTCGGCTTGCGCTTGTACATGGTGTAGAAGGTCGCCACCGCGCCGACCTGGGCCTTGTTGATGCCCAGGATCTCGGCGCAGAACGCGACGCCGTTGGGGCTGACGAAGCCCTCCTCGGTCTGCACCAGGTGCAGCAGCGGGAGCAGCGCCGAACGCTCACGACCCGCCGGGTAGCGCGCGAGGATCTCGCGCGCCGGCTCGAGGAGCTTCTCGGCCAGCGGCGCTGCGGCCGGGGAGAAGTCCACAGTCACATCTGACATTTAACGGTCACACCCACCCATCACGGGGTCCAGGGAGGCGCCGCCGGCGATGACATCGGCCAGCAGCGCACCCTCGGCCATCGCGGGGATGGCCTGGAGATTCACGAAGCTCGGGTCGCGGTAGTGCACCCGGTACGGGTGGGTGCCACCGTCGGAGACGGCGTGCACACCCAGCTCGCCACGCGGGTGCTCGATGCCGACGTAGACCTGGCCGGGCGGCACCCGGAAGCCCTCGGTCACGAGCTTGAAGTGGTGGATCAGCGACTCCATCGACTGACCCATGATCTTGGCGACGTGCTCGAGCGAGTTGCCCATGCCGTCGACGCCGACGGCCAGCTGGGCCGGCCAGGCGATCTTCTTGTCCGCGATCATCACCGGGCCGGGCTTGAGCCGGTCCAGCGCCTGCTCGACGATCTTCAGCGACTCCCGGATCTCCGCCATCCGGACCAGGTAGCGGCCCCAGACGTCGGCGGTGGTCGCGGTCGGCACGTCGAACTCGTAGTTCTCGTAACCGCAGTACGGCATGGTCTTGCGCAGGTCCCAGGCCAGGCCGGCCGAGCGCAGCACCGGGCCGGTGATGCCCAGCGACAGGCAGCCGGTCACGTCGAGGACGGCGACGCCCTGGGTGCGCTCCTGCCAGATGACCTGGCCGGAGAGCATGGCCTCGTATTCCTTGAGCTTCTTGGGCAGGTAGACGAGCAGGTCCCGGATCTTGCGGATCGCCGAGTCCGGCACGTCCTGCGCCACACCGCCCGGGCGGATGTACGCGTGGTTCATCCGCAGGCCGGAGGTCTCCTCGAAGATGTCGAGGATGTACTCACGCTCGCGGAAGCCGTACAGCATCATCGAGATCGCGCCGAGCTCCATGCCCGTGGTGGCGATCCACACCAGGTGCGACGAGATCCGGTTGAGCTCCATGAAGAGCACCCGGATGGTGTTCGCCCGCTCGGTGATGTCGTCGGTGATGCCGAGCAGCTTCTCGACCGCCAGGCAGTAGCCGGTCTCGTTGAACAGCGGCGCCAGGTAGTCCATCCGGGTCACGAAGGTCGTGCCCTGCGTCCAGTTGCGGTACTCGAGGTTCTTCTCGATGCCGGTGTGCAGGTAACCGACGACCGGGCGGACCTGGGTGACGGTCTCGCCCTCGAGCTCCAGCACCAGCCGCAGCACGCCGTGCGTCGACGGGTGCTGCGGGCCCATGTTGACGACGATCTTCTCGTTGCTGAGCGGATCGATGCCACCGGTGATGGTGTCCCAGTCGCCACCGGTGACGTTGAAGACCCGGCCCTCGGTGGTCTCGCGCTCGGTGGCGTACCCGGCTCCGCTGGTCGTCTGGCTTGTCATTGGTAGACCCTCCGCTGGTCCGGCGGCGGAATTTCGGCGCCCTTGTACTCGACGGGCACGCCGCCGAGCGGATAGTCCTTGCGCTGCGGGTGGCCTTCCCAGTCATCCGGCATCAGGATCCGGGTGAGGTTGGGGTGGCCGTCGAAGACGACACCGAACATGTCGTAGATCTCCCGCTCCTGCCAGTCGGCAGTGGGGTACACGCTGGTCACGCTCGGCAGGCTGACGCCCTCCGCCACGGCCGCCTCGAGACGGACCCGGCGGCGATACGTCATGGAGGTGAGCTGGTAGGAGACGTGGAAGCGGCGGTTGTCGCTGCCCAGGTAGTCGACCGCGTCCACCGAGGAACACAGCTCGAAGCGCAGCGACTCGTCGTCACGCATGATCTGGCAGACCTCGGCGATCCGCTCCGGCTTGATGTGCAGGGTCAGCTCGCCCCGGTCGACGACGACCTTCTCGATCGCGTCGGCGAAACCCGGGTAGGCCTCCTCCAGCGCGTCGTGGACCTCGTCGAAGTAGCTGCCGAACGGGCGCGGGGTGTCGGCCGTGGTCGGTCGCCGGCGGGCCAGGCCGCCGAAGCCGGACACGTCGCCGGTGCCCTTGACGCCGAACATGCCCCGGTCGGGGCTCGGCGGCGTCTGGGCCGGAGCGTCGAGGTCGGCGCCGACCGGCTGAGTGGCGGGTACGCCGCCGTCGGACTCGTTGGTCACTTGCCACCCTCCCGAAGGTGCGGCTGCAGCTTCATCCAGTTCTCGATGCGCAACTGCTCCTCGCGGCCTTCCTTGACGGCCTGCGTCCACTCCGCCCGGCGGACCTTGTCCACCCGGTACGACGAGGGCATCGCGCCCGGGGCGACGATCGGCAGCTTGCCCTCGGCCCGGCGCGCCTCGAGCATCTTGCGGCCGTTCGGGCCGAGCGGGGCGGCCATGACCTTCTCGCGCATCTTGAGGATCGCGTCGATCAGCATCTCCGGCCGCGGCGGGCAGCCGGGCAGGTAGATGTCGACCGGGACGATGTGGTCCACGCCCTGCACGATCGCGTAGTTGTTGAACATGCCGCCGGACGAGGCGCACACGCCCATCGAGATGACCGAGCGCGGCTCGGGCATCTGGTCGTAGATCTGGCGCACGACGGGGGCCATCTTCTGGCTCACCCGGCCGGCCACGATCATCAGGTCGGCCTGCCGCGGCGAGGCCCGGAAGACCTCCATGCCCCAGCGGCCGAGGTCGTAGTGCGGTCCGCCGGCGGCCATCATCTCGATGGCGCAGCAGGCGAGGCCGAAGGTGGCGCCCCAGAACGACGACTTGCGGGCCCAGTTGGAGAGCTTCTCCACCGAGGTCAGCAGAATGCCGCTGGGCAGCTTCTCTTCGATTCCCATGTCAATCAGTCCCAGTTCAATCCGCCGCGTCGCCACACGTACGTGTAGGCGATGAAGACAGTGACGATGAAGAGGACCATCTCGACGAAGCCGAACAGGCCGAGCGCCTCGAAGGACACCGCCCACGGGTAGAGGAAAATGGTCTCGATGTCGAAGACGATGAACAGCATCGCGGTCAAGTAGAACTTGACCGGGAAGCGACCGCCACCGATGGGCTGCGGAGCCGGCTCGATGCCGCACTCGTACGCCTCGAGCTTGGCCCGGTTGTAGCGCTTCGGACCCACGATCGGCGCGATCGACACCGAGAACAGGGCGAAGAGCGCACCGAGGATCAGCAGCCCGACGATCGGTACGTAGGGATTGAGCGTCATACCGTCTCCTGCTCGACTGTTAGCCGCTTCACACTATTAATCCGCTTTGGCGTCTTGTCGACCGGGGTCCTGTTGTCTCTCATACCGCCGGTGCAACCTTCGTCAGGCCGTTGATGATCCGGTCCATGGCGTCGCCGTCCCGGGGGTCCGTCAGGTTCGCCAGCAGCTTGAGCACGAACCGCATCAGGGTCGGGTGCGGCATGCCGTGCTTGGTGGCGATCCGCATGATCTGCGGGTTGCCGATGAGCTTCACGAAGACCCCGCCCAGGCGGTAGTACCCCCCGAACCGGATCTTCAACTCCGACGGGTAGGCCTGCAGGGCACGCTCGCGGTCGGCGCCGGCCGGGCGCGCGAGGGCCTGGACGGCCACCTCCGCGGCCAGCTCGCCGGACTCCATCGCGTACGCGATGCCCTCGCCGTTCATGGGGTTGACCATGCCACCGGAGTCGCCGACCAGCATGACGCCGCGCGTGTAGTGCGGCACCCGGTTGAAGCCCATCGGCAGCGCGGCCCCCAGGACCGGGCCGTCGGCGTTGGCCTCGCCGCGCATGCCCCACTCCTCGGGCGTGGTGTTCAGCCAGTCGGTGAGCATGGCGCGGTAGTTGGTCTTGCCGAAGGCGCTGGAGGAGTTGAGGATGCCCAGGCCCACGTTGACCCGGCCGTCGCCCATGCCGAAGATCCAGCCGTAGCCGGGCAGCAGCCGGTCGCGGTCCTCCGCGCTGCGCAGCTCCAGCCAGGACTCCAGGTAGTCGTCGTCGGCGCGTACCGGGGACTGGTAGTAGCGCCGGACGGCGACGCCGAGCGGGCGGTCGTCGCGCTTGGCCAGTCCCATCGCGAGCGGGAACTTGCCGGACACGCCGTCCGCCGCGATCACCAGCGGGGCGCGATACTGGACGGGTTCCTTACCGGGGCCGGCCTTGGCCTCGACACCGATGGCGCGGCCGTCGGCGTCGAGCACCGGGCCGGTGACGTTGACCCCGGTGCGCAGCAGGGCGCCGGCTTCCACCGCGCGCTTGGCCAGCATGTCGTCGAAGTCGAGGCGGGTGCGCACGAGACCGTAGTTGGGGAAGCTCGCGAGCTCCGGCCAGTCCAGCTCGAGGCGGACGCCGCCACCGATCACCCGCAGGCCGCGGTTGTGCAGCCAGCCGGCCTTCTCGGAGGTGTCCACACCCATCCGGATCAGCTGGCGGGTCGCGCGTGGAGTGAGGCCGTCACCGCAGACCTTCTCGCGCGGGAACTCCGTCTTCTCCAGCAGCAGGACGCGCAGGCCGTGGCGCGCCATGTGGTACGCCGCGGCGGAGCCACCCGGCCCAGCCCCGACCACGATCACGTCGGCCTCGTCGGCGACGGTTCCCCCTGCGACAGCGAGGTCGTTCACGGCTCACCTCCGTCAAGCGCGGGCTCGTGAAACAGTTCACAAGCCAGCCCAGTCGGAGTCTAAGACGGCCATCGAAGCGGATAGGGGTTAGGGAACCCTAACTGTTTCGGAACTGTTCCGGCTTCTCGCGAGAGCCCGCTGCAGGACCTCGCGGGCGACTCCGTCCAGGTGCTCGGAAAACGTACCGCCCATCGCGGCATCGAGCGCGACGATCAGCTCATCCACCAACCGCTGCGCCTGTTCCGGGTCCCGCACGGCCACCAACCGGATACGATGCGCCAGCTCCAGGGCCCGGCGCTCGCCCTCGTCACGGTCGTCGATCGGGACGTCGATGTCCGAGTCGTCGACCAGGCAGTCGATTGTCGTCATGCCCTCGAGTCAAACACCCCGGACCGGCGAGAACCGGGCAAACGCTCATTTTTCAGATCTTCGTGGCCCGGTGCAGGGCAACGACCCCACCGGTGAGGTTGCGCCACCCGACCCGCGCCCACGGGCCCGCGCCCGCGATGCGGGCGGCCAGCCCGGACTGGTCCGGCCAGGCGCGGATCGACTCGGCCAGATAGACGTACGCCTCAGGGTTGCTCGACACGCCGCGGGCCACAGTGGGCAGGCTGCGCATCAGGTACGACAGATAGACGGTGCGGAACGCCGCGTTGGTCGGGTGGCTGAACTCGCACACCACCAGGCGCCCGCCCGGCCGGGTGACCCGGCCCAGCTCCCGCAGCGCCGCGCCGGTGTCGACGACGTTGCGCAGGGCGAAGGAGATCGTCACCGCGTCGAACGTCTCGTCGGGGAACGGCAGCTTGAGCGCGTCCCCGGCGACCAGTGGCACAGCCCGGCCGGCGGCCCGACCGGCCCGCAACATCCCGGTGGAGAGATCGGCCCCCACCGCGTACGCCCCCGAGCGGCCCAGCTCCTCGGTCGACACCCCGGTGCCCGCGCCGACGTCGAGGACCCGCTCCCCCGGCCGCAGCCCCAGGGCGGCCCGGGTGGCCCGGCGCCAGCCGCGGTCCTGGCCGAAGGAGAGCACCGTGTTGGTGAGGTCGTACCGCTCGGCCACACCGTCGAACATCTCGGCGACCTCGTGCGGCTGCTTGTCCAGATCTGCGCGCGTCACGCCCCCACTTTGCCAGCCGCGCACATGGAAAGGGCGGGATGGTGACCCATCCCGCCCGTTCATCTTGCGTTATATATACGACCGCCATCGGTCGGGTCCGACCCCGCCGCCGACGGTCATGAGTCGTGGCGACGCTTCAGTGTTGCGGTGTTACGCAGGCAACGTAACCAGCACCAACGCGCCGGACCAGAGACACACGCGGCTCGTTACCGAGGAGCAATCAGCCCCTCACCGCTTCACCGAGGCGCACCTGGCCGATCGGCCGGTGCCCCCGGTCATCCGGCCCATCGACACCCCTCAGCGCGGGGGCCACCAGGTCTCGGGAAGCTATCGGGCCTCGACGAGCGGCAGCTCGGTGCGGCCCGCACCGCCGCCGGGCATCGCGATCGACGAGAAGTGCGACACCACGCGCTCGTCCGTCGGGTCGTCGGCCTCGGTCGCGTGCACCGCGAGGTGCCGGTAGAGGGTGTCGCGCTGCGCCGGGATCCGGCCCGCCGTGCGGATCATCCAGATCAGCTCGTGCAGGTTCGACCGGTGCCGGGCGCCCGCCGAGGAGATCACGTTCTCCTCCAGCATGATCGAGCCGAGGTCGTCGACGCCCAGGTGCAGCGCGAGCTGACCGACGTCCTTGCCGGTGGTCAGCCAGGACGCCTGCAGGTGGGCGATGTTGTCGAAGAAGAGCCGGGAGACCGCGATGAAGCGCAGGTATTCCATCGCGGTGGCCTGGGTGCGGCCCTTGAGGTGGTTGTTCTCCGCCTGGTACGTCCACGGGATGAACGCGCGGAAGCCGCCCACACTGCCCTCGGCCTCGACCGCCGAGTCCACGTAGCCGTTCGCCATGGCGAGGTCCTGCACGTCGCGGATCATCCGGATGTGCTCGATGCGCTCGGCGTTGGTCTCGCCGGTGCCCATCATCATCGTGGCCGTGGAGCTCAGGCCGTTGCGGTGCGCGACCGCCATGACCTCGAGCCAGCGCGCGCCGGACTCCTTGAGCGGCGCGATCGCCTTGCGCGGCCGGTCGGGCAGCATCTCGGCGCCGGCCCCCGCGATGGAGTCGAGGCCGGCGGCCTTGATCCGCAGCACCGCCTCCTCGATGGAGACGCCGGAGACCTTGGCCATGTGCAGGATCTCGCTGGGGCCGATCGAGTGGATGGCCAGCTGCGGATAGGCCTGCTTGACCGAGGAGAAGAGATTCTCGTAGTACTCCACGCCGTAGTCCGGGTGGTGGCCGCCCTGGAGCATGACCTGGGTCGCGCCGAGCTCGACCGCCTCGCCGCACCGGTGCAGGATCTCCTCCATCGGGTGCGACCAGCCCTCGGCGTGCTTCGGCGCCCGGTAGAAGGCGCAGAACTTGCAGGCCGTGACGCAGACGTTGGTGTAGTTGATGTTGCGATCGATCAGGTAGGTGACGATCCCGTCCGGGTAGCGCCGGCGCCGGATCGCGTCAGCCGCCTCGCCGAGGGCGTGGAAGGGCGCTTCGGTGTAGAGCAGCAGCGCCTCCTCGGGCGTGATCCGCCCGCCGTCGGCCCCACGCTGCAGGATGCTGTCGATCTCCGGGTTCGCCGTCACGTCCCGAAGCCTACGTCCCGGATCCGGCAGTCGTCAGCGGCGTCGGTCACTGACGCGCCGCGCCGCTGCGGCGCTCGATCAGCACCCCGAGGCCGTCCAGGACCCGTTCGAGACCGAACGCGTACGCGCGGCCGGGGTCGAAGGCGGCACCCAGCTCGGCGCCCGCCGCGGCGCCGACCCGCACGGCCGTCGGGTAGGCGGCCGGATCGAAGACCTTCGCCAGCAGCGGGCCGCTCTCGGCCCACCACTCCTGATCACTGCGGGCGCTGCGCTCGGCCGCGGCCTGCGCGTCGACGGCGGCCCGGGCGGCGGCCTGGACGAAACCGAGCAGGAACGTCAGGGCGGAGTCGGTCTCCACGTCGTCGAGGCCGGTGCCGTCGAAGGCGCGCAGCTCGTGTTCGTATTTCGCCATCAGGCCGGGGCCCAGCGGCGGCCGGCTCTGTGAGATGCCAGCCGCCCACGGGTGCTGCGCGAAGAGCAGCCTGTTGTCCTCGGCCACCGCCGCCAGCCGCTCCCGCCAGGACGCGTCCGCGCTGCCTTCCCGCGACATCCGCAGGTAGACGGCATCGAGCATCAGGTCGAGCAAAGCGGCCTTGTCCGGCACGTAGGTGTAGAGCGTCATCGGCACGACGCCCAGCTCCTGGGCCACCCGCCGCATGCTCACCGCGTCGAGCCCCTCGTCATCGGCGAGCGTGATGGCGGCGTCGACGACCTGGGCGACGGTCAGGCCCTTCTTGCGCCCGCGCCGGCTCGCCGGCTCGTCGAACCAGAGCAGGTCGATGGTGCGTCGCGCCTCGGCCACGGGGTGGCACTCCTTTCTTGTACGGCGTATCTTATACGGCGTCCAGCTAAACGGGCTGGGGGTCCGGTGCAAGTCTCTCGCCTCCCGATCGGGTTTCGCCTCGCCGGGGCGCACCTGAGCCAGGGGCAGGCTCAGTCGTTAACCTCGACAGGTCGATCGGAATCGGAGTCGCAGTGCTCGTCGTGCATGGCGTGTGGATCGCCGGTGAGTCGGCGCCCGGGAGGCTCGCGCTCTGGGCCGAGGATCCCGCTCTCCCGCTGACCACCTCTTCCCGGGCTCGTCGCCGCCCCCATCCGTTCGCGGTGTCCGCCGGAGCCCTCGCCGCGGCGTTGACCGGCTCGTCGGACGACGTCCGAGACGCGCTGGCCAAGGCCGCCGAGACGGAGCTAATCCTGCAGCTGCCCGGCACGGCCAAGGGTCCGCTGCCGTCGCCGGAGGCCGGCAGCGAGGCGCCCGGCCGGGGTCTGCGGCTGGGGGCCTGGGAGACACCGGCGCTGGTGCTGCCGGGCGAGCTGGCGCTGACCGCCCTGGGAGCGCTGGCCGAGCCCGATCCGGACGGGCCCTGGATCGCTGCGGCGTCCCTGCGCTATCTGTGTGTGCTGGCCGGGCACGCCTGCGACATGGCCCGCCGCGGGCGGATGCTGCCGCAGCTGGTGGTGGAGTCGGGCACGCCGGCCGGTCGCTGGCGGCCGGTGCTCACCGGCGCCGACGCCGCCGGCTATCGCGACTTCGCCGCGGCCATGCCCCCGGTGTGTCGCTCGGCCGCGGTGGGCGGGTCGTCCGACGACGCCGAGAGCAGCGCCACCGGCAGTGTCGGCCGCACGTTGCGGGACGCGCTCGAGGTCCTGGTGGATGCCGCCGCCCGCTCCCTGATGCCGGAGCGGATGCTGCTGGGGCTGCGGCCCGGCCCCCGGACCGCGCTCGCGGAGCGATGGCTCTTCTCGCTGACCGGCGCCGATCCCTCCCTGCCGGGGGCCAGGCCGGCCGACGTCGCCGAGCTGTCCAAGCCGCTGGTCGGCTGGTTGCGGTCGGCGCACGACGCCAACGGGCCGATCCGGGTGAGCTTCCGGCTGACCGAGCCCGCGCCCGGCACCGACGACTGGGCACTCGACTTCGCCCTCCAGTCAGCCGACGATCCGAGTCTCTACCTGCCCGCCGACGACCTCTGGAACGGCACGCGCATGCCCGGCCTGCCGGCCAATCCCGACGAGACGCTGCTCGCCGGGCTCGGCCGCGCGGTCCGGCTGTTCCCGGCGCTGCACGAGGCGCTGCTGGACGCCCGGCCGGCGGCCATGGCCCTGAACACAGGCGAGGCACACGACTTCCTCCGGCAGGCCGCTCCCCTGCTGCAGGCCGCCGGCTTCGGCGTGCAGCTCCCGGCCTGGGCCGGACGCAAGGCGGTCGGGCTCAAGCTGACCACCCGCACCCGCAGCAAGACGCCGTCCGGCAAGGCCGCCGCCGACTCCGGGTTCGGCCTCGAGCAGCTGGTCGACTTCCGCATCGACCTGGTGATCGGCGACGGCACGGTCAGCGCCGAGGAGCTGGCCGAGCTGGCCCGGCTCAAGGTGCCGCTGGTCCGGGTCCGGGGGCAGTGGGTCGAGCTGGACGATCGCCAGCTCAAGGCGGCGCTGAAGGCCGTCGGCAAGCGCCGCGAGGGCGAGCTGACCGCCGGCGAGGTGCTCCAGCAGGTGGTCGACGGCGGCGAGGAGGACCTGCCGCTGGTCGAGGTGGACGCGGACGGCGCGCTCGGTGACCTGATCTCCGGGCAGGCGGCCGAGCGGCTCACGCCGGTGCCGACACCGCCCGGATTCCAGGGGACGCTGCGGCCGTACCAGGAGCGGGGGCTGTCGTGGCTGCACTTCCTGGCCCGGCTCGGCCTGGGCGGCATCCTCGCGGACGACATGGGCCTCGGCAAGACAGCGCAGACGCTGTCGCTGCTGCTGGCCGAGCGCGTCGATCCGGATGTGCCGGTCGCCCCGACTCTGCTCGTCTGTCCTATGTCCCTGGTCAGCAACTGGCAGAAGGAAGCCGCCAGGTTCGCGCCCTCGCTGCGGGTGCATGTCCATCACGGCGGGGCCCGCAAGCGCGACGACGACTTCCGGTCCGTGGTCGCCGCAGCCGATCTCGTCATCACCACTTACGGCACCGCCCTGCGGGATCTCGGCGCAGTTCGCGAGGTCCAATGGGGACGAATTGCCTGCGACGAGGCCCAGGCGATCAAGAACAGCGGCACCCGGCAGGCTCAGGCAGTGCGGGCCATCCCGGCCCGGACCAGGCTGGCCCTGACCGGTACGCCGGTGGAGAACCACCTCGCCGAGCTCTGGTCCATCATGGAGTTCTGCAATCCCGGCCTGCTGGGGCCCGCGAAGCGGTTCCGCCGCCGCTTCCAGGAGCCGATCGAGGTGCGCGGCGACGCCGATGCCACCGCCGCACTGAAGCGCGCCACCGGACCGTTCGTCCTGCGCCGCCTCAAGACCGACAAGTCGATCATCTCCGACCTGCCGGAGAAGAACGAGATGAAGGTCTGGTGCACGCTCACGGCCGAGCAGGCGACGCTCTACCAGGCCGTGGTCGAGGACATGATGGCCGTCATCGACAACAGCGAGGGCATCCAGCGGCGGGGCAACGTGATCGCCGCGATGACCAAGCTCAAGCAGGTCTGCAACCATCCCGCCCACCTGCTCAAGGACGGCTCCCGGCTACCCGGTCGCTCCGGCAAGCTGGCCCGGCTGGAGGAGCTGACCGAGGAGATCATCGAGGACGGCGACAAGGCCCTGATCTTCACGCAGTATTCGGAGTTCGGGACGATGCTCCAGCCGTACCTGGCCGCGCATCTCGACCGGCCGGTGCTGTGGCTCCACGGTGGACTGTCCAAGACACGGCGGGACGAGCTGGTCGAACGTTTCCAGAGTGACACCGAGCCGATGCTGTTCCTGCTCTCGCTCAAGGCGGCCGGCACAGGCCTGAATCTGACGGCCGCCAACCACGTCATCCACGTGGACCGCTGGTGGAACCCGGCGGTCGAGGACCAGGCCACCGACCGCGCGTTTCGCATCGGGCAGTCGCGCAACGTGCAGGTGCGCAAGTTCATCTGCACCGGCACGCTCGAGGAGAAGATCGACGCGATGATCGAGCGCAAGAAGGCCCTGGCGTCCTCAGTGGTCGGTACGGGCGAGGACTGGGTCACCGACCTCAACACCGACCAGCTGCGCGAGCTGTTCTCCCTCGACCCGGTGGCGGTGAGCTGACCATGCCCGTGGACCCGCAGGGACGCTGGTTCGACAACACCGGGCCGATCCGGGTGGACGGCGGCATCGCCGTGCGCGCCAAACGCGGCAAGATCGGCGAGCAGTGGTGGTCCCGCCGCTTCGTCGACATCCTGGAACGCACCTGCGACCCGGGCCGGCTCGCGCGCGGACGTGCGTACGCCCGCAAAGGCCAGGTCATCGACTTCGAGCTCACCCCCGGCCGGGTCGCGGGACGGGTGCAGGGATCACGCCCGCAGCCGTACGAGGTGACGATCGCCATCCCGGCCTACGACGAAGCACAGTGGACGCGCGTGCTGGCCGCGCTGGGATCACAGGCCCTGTACCGCGCGGCGCTGCTCGCCGGCGAGATCCCGCACGAGCTGGTGGACCTGTTCGACGAGCTGGAGCTGCCGCTGTTCCCGTCCACACTAGAGATGAAGTGTTCGTGCCCGGACTGGGGCACGCCGTGCAAGCACGTGTCCGCGGTGCTCTACGTGCTGGCCGAGGCGTTCGACGACGACCCGTTCCTGGTGCTGGCCTGGCGCGGACGCGGCCGGGACGAGTTGCTGACCGCCCTGCGCGGCCTGCCCGAACCGGTCGAGACCATCGACCCGCTCGCGGTCGAGGAGGTCGAGCTGCAGACGCGCCTGACCGACTTCTACACCCCGGCCATCTCGCTGAGCCGGCTGCGCGAGCGCCCGGGCCGGGTGACGGTGCCGCCGGAGCTGCTGCTGCGGGTGCTGGACGCCCCGCAGATCCGGGTCCGCCACATCCCGCTGGTCGACATCCTCCGCCCGGCCTACCGCGACCTCGCCGACCCACCGTCCACATAGCCCGGTTTGGCCGAGTGGCTGGTGCGGCCGGGTCGCCGGTGCGGTCGGTGCCGCCGGTCTAGCCGGCGCGGCCGGAGCGGGCCGGCGCGGCCGGGTGACCGGTGCGGCCCGTGCGACCGGTGCTGC
>NZ_JBEZGQ010000082.1:0-16139 GCF_040650095.1 Actinoplanes sp. NPDC048791
CAGGACGCGGCCCCATTCCTCGCGGAAGACCTCGTCGAGCATCGTTACCAGTACACCTGCGAGGGCCGGATCTCGACCGCGCCGCCGTAGCGGGCCGCCGGGACGCGGGCGGCCACCTCGATGGCCGCGTCGAGGTTTTCGGCCTCGAGAATGAACAGGCCGCCGACGGACTCCTTCATCCCGACGAACGGGCCGTCGGTCGTCAGCGTCTTGCCGCCTTCGACCCGTACGGTGGTCGCGTTCTCGGGCAGTCCCATCGGTGGCATGGGGGTGACGCCGGGGGTCTCGTTGATCCCCTGGTAGTCGGCGTAGACCTGCTTGCGGTCCTCCTCGGGGAGCGCGTTCTGCCGTTCGATCGCCGGGCCTTGATAGATCAACATGATGTACTTCATCGTCACTCCTCGGTCGGTGTCCGGAAACGGTCGGTGTCCGGAATCGTCGCAGTGAGACGAACGGCGAGCGGCCAAATCGACAGCTCCCTGAGCGAATTTCCTACAACGTGCTCACGAAGCTGTCCATGGCGGCGGTGACCTGGCGCAGCACGTCCACCGAGCGCACGGGGTCGCCGGCGGTCTCCATGCTGTGATCGGCGTCCTGGGCCTCGTACCAGGGCCGGCCGAAACTGCGGGCGATCTCCGGCTCCCACGACGGGTCGGCTGTACTGCCGACGAGCAGGAACGGCGCGGTGGCGCGACGCAGATCGGCCGGCACCGGCGAGTCACGCAGGATGGGAGTCAGCCAGACGCCGGGCAGACCGCGGTCCGCGGCCGTCGCCGCGGCGAACGCGCCCATGGACTTGCCGGCCAGGGCGACGGCCCGCGCGGACTCCTGGTCAAGGATCCGGCTGACGTGCGCGTTCACGAAGGACCTCAGCCGAGCGGACCAGCCCGGCAGATCCTGACCGTCCGGCTCGGGCGGGCTGTCCGGCCACCGGACCTCCCGGGCCGTCCAGCCGTGCTTCACGAACACCGCCCGGGCGAAGTGCAGCAGCGGCCGTTCAGCCGAGTAGCGCAGGCCGGGAAGCAGGAGGACGACTCTGTCGGGCATACGGGCGACCCTACGGCTTGACGGCGACGGCGCCGTACTCGTCGACCGCCCGCAGGTCCTCGGGCCCGGCATCGGGCGCCGGACGCCACTGCGAGCACGGGACGAGGCCCGGCTCGACGACGGTCAGCCCGGTCAGGAAGCGGGCGAGCTGGTCGGGGTGGCGCAGGTGGTACGCCAGCGGCGCGTTGGCGTTCCACACGTCGATCGCCGCGGAGAAGGCGGGACCGTCGATGACGTCGGTGCCGTCGGCGGTCACCAGGTAACTGCCCGAGGGCAGGGCGGCCATCAGCTGCCCGACGATGCCGGCCGCCTCGTCCAGGTCGCCGACGTGGCCGAGGATGTTCATCAGGATCAGGCCGGTCGGCCGGGACAGGTCCAGGGTCGTCCGCCCGGCCGCCCGCAGGATGCCGGCCGGGTCCTTCAGGTCGGCGTCGAGGTATTCGGTGGCGCCCTGCGGCGTGCCGGTCAGCAGCCTCCGGGCGTGGGTCAGCACCAGGGGATCGTTGTCGACGTACACGATCCGGGACTCCGGCGCGGCGGCCTGGGCCACCTGATGGGTGTTCTCGGCGGTCGGCATGCCCGTGCCGATGTCGAGGAACTGGCGGATGCCGGCCTCGGTGGCCAGGAAGGTGACGGCCCGCTTCAGGAAGGCCCGCGACGACCGGGCCACGAGCGTGATGTCCGGGTACAGCTGCGCGAACTGGTCACCGACCGTGCGATCGGGCTCGAAGTTGTCCTGGCCGCCCAGCCAGTAGTTCCAGACCCGGGCGGAGTGCGGGACGGCATCGGTCATCGTCAGCTCCGGGAGTCGGCGGATGAGCAAGCCCCGAGCCTAGCCCTCGGCGATCGCGCTGATCGTCCCTCGCGCTGCCCGGCCGGCCGCCGGGTCAGCGGGCGAGCCAGGCCAGGGCGGCCACGACCAGTGCCTGGGTCCCGGTGTCCAGAGTGGGCTGGAGAACAGGTACGAAAAGCGGCGAGTGGTTGACCGGAATGTCCGGCGCGATCCGGCCTGCCCGCTCCGCGCGACGGTACGCATCGACGTCGACCCCGCCGACGCACCAGTAGGTGTAGGGCACGCCCAGCGCGCGGGGGATGTCACTGAAGTCCTCACTCGCGGACTGTTGCGGAACCGTCCCCGCGCGGTCGGCGAAGAACTCCGCGAACGCCGAAGCGACCCGCTCGGTGGTCGCCGGGTCGTTGTCGGTGAGGGGGAAACTGTCGTAGATCTCGAACTCGGGCTCACGCGGCGATCCGGAGGCCTGGCACTCGGCGGTCACGATCCGCCTGATCGCCGCCATCATCGCGGCGCGGGTGTCCGCACTGTAGGTGCGGAGATTGAGCAGCAACCGGGCGGAGTCGGGGATGACGTTGCTCCGGGTGCCGGCCTGGATGCTGCCGACGGTGAGCACCGCCGTCTCGGTGGGCGGCACCTCGCGGGCCACGACGGTCTGCAGCCGGACCACGATCATCGCGGCCAGCACCACCGGATCGACCGCCGCCTGCGGCATCGAGCCGTGCGCGCCGCGGCCGTGGACCGTCACCCGGATGCTGTCCGCCGCGGACAGCACCGGGCCGGCGTGCGTGCCGACCGAACCGGCGGGCAGAGCCATGACGTGCTGGGCGAGCGCCACGTCGACCCCCGCGACGATGCCGGCCAGGCCGTCGTCGACCATGCCGCGGGCTCCGTCGCCGGCCTCCTCCGCCGGTTGGAACAGCACGACCAGGGTGCCCCGCCAGGCGCCGGGGCTGCCCGCGAAGAGCCGGGCGGCGCCGAGCAGACACGCCACGTGGACGTCGTGACCGCAGGCGTGCATCACCGGAACCTCGGCCCCCGTGCTGTCGGTGCCGGTCGCCGTGCTCGCATAGGACACTCCGGTCTGTTCCCGTACCGGTAGTGCGTCCATGTCCGCCCGGAGCAGCACCGTGGAACCCGTGCCGTTGTGCAGCACGCCCACCACCCCGGTGCCGCCCACGCCGGTGTGCGTCTGGAACCCGTCCCGGCGGAGATGCTCAGCGACCGTGGCCGCGGTCCGGTGCTCCTGATGCGACAACTCGGGGTGCTGGTGCAGGGAGCGATAGAGCTCCTCCTGCTCCGCGCGCAGGTCCGTCAGGCCGGCCAGCACCGCCGACGCGGCCGCTGAGATGGTCATCGTGCCTCCTCGCGACGGCTGGACATCCGCGACGTGCTGCCCGGCACGCGCCTGGGCCGGCGACGGCAAGCCGCAGGCGTGCCAAGAGCTGAGCTACTTGTCCCGTGCGTCGTGCTCGGCGCGAGCCTTCTCGACGAGCTCCAGGTTGGCCTCGCCCCAGTCCAGCATGGGCGTGACGGCCGCGAGGAAACTCGTGCCGAGCGGAGTGAGTGCGTAGCTGATGTTGGGCGGCATGACGTTGTGCACGGTGCGCAGCAGGATGCCGTCACGTTCCAGGTTGCGCAGCGTCACGGTGAGCATCCGCTGGCTGATCCCGTCGATGCGCCGCCTGAGCTCGGTGAAGCGCAGCGGCCCGGCGCCGAGGGTGGACACGAGCACGAGGGACCACTTGTCCTCGATGATGGGCCGGCATCCGGCCCGTTTCGGCCCGCCGTCGGTAGCGCTCATGACCACCCCCTGTCCGATTCTGAGCGTACCGGCCGGCCGGTACGCCGGTCAGGCGAGCTTCAGCAGCAGCTCGGAGAGCTCGACGGGCATCGTGATCATGCAGTCGTGACCGGTGGGCAGCTCCCACACCTGCGCCGGCGTGCCGTTCGGCTGCACCTCGGGCAGCGGCCGCACGCCCGGTGGCGCTCCGGCCGTGCACCGGATGTAGGTGCGCGCGATCCTGGCCGCGGCGGGGTTGCCCAGCCGGACGGGCTGCTGGAAGCAGAGCACCGACTCGTCCGACAGCAGCGTGCGTAGCCAGGCCAGATCCGCGGGGTCGGTGACGCCGAAGAGGCCGGCGGATGGCATCTCCGGAAGCGGCGGGATGCGCCACGGGGTCCCGGTCCGTGCGGCCTGGTCGATCAGGAACCGGGTCATGGGTACGACGTCGATCGCGTTCTCACCGTCCGCCGGAATCATGGCGTCGACGTGGACCAGATGGGCGATCCGGTCCGGCAATTGGTTGGCCACCGACGAGATGACCAGGCCGGCGTAGCTGTGCCCGACGAGCACCACGTCGGTCAGGTCTTCGTCGGTGATCAGCCGGACGATGTCCTCGACGTGGGTGTCGAGGCCGACGTCGGGGCCGAGCAGATGGGCGCGGTCGCCGTGACCGGTCAGCGAAGGCGCGAGAACGCGGTGCCCGGCCATGGTCAGGAGCGGGACGACCCGCTGCCAGCTTTCGCCGCTGTGCCAGGCGCCGTGGACCAGAAGATACGTGGACATGCTCCCCAGGGTCCGGAACCGTTGCCCAGCAGGCAATACGGCACATTGCTGTGCCCCGGTTCCCTCGGGGTAACCAGGTCAGGCCGGTGGCGCCGCGGTGGACCGCCGGGTCACCAGGCTGGGGGAGAGCTTCACCTGCGCCGTCGGCCGGGTCCGGTCGGTGATGCGGTCCAGCAGCAGCCGGGCGGCGTTGACGCCCATCTGGTGCCCCGCCTGGTCGACGCTGGTCAGTGAGATCGGCCCGAACGCGGCGAAGGTCGTGTTGTCGTACCCGGCCAGCGAGATGTCGTGCGGCGTGGTGAGACCGTCCTCGGTGAGGGCGTCCAGCACTCCCATGGCCACGATGTCCGCTCCGGCGAAGATGGCCGTGGGCCGGCGGGGGCCGGCCAGCAGCCGGCGGGCGCCGAGGTAGCCGCCCTCCTGGGTGTACGTGGTGGACACGACGTCGATCCCGTCAGCCAGTCCGTGGGCGTTCATCGCGTGGCGGTAGCCGTCGGCGCGCTGGGCGTTGGGCATCTCGACCAGGCGTACCGGATCTTTCTCGAGGTGTTCGATGTGCGCGATGTGGCGGTGCCCGAGCTCGGCCAGGTGGGCGACGACCAGGCCGGCGCCGGCGAAGTCGTCGTCGGTGACCGTGTCGTAGTCGGGGGAGTGGCCGTGGCGGCCGATCACGACCGTCGGCACCGTCCGGGCGACGGCCTGCAGGCGCTTGCGCGCGGAGATCGGCGCGATCAGGATGACGCCGTCCATGCTGCGGTCGATCATGGACTCCATGACGCGGGCCTCGCCGGCCTCGTCGTTGCAGCACTGGGCCATGAAGAACTGGTAGTCGGTGCCGTCGAGGTGTTCGGTCACGCCGTCCAGCACGTCGGCGAAGAACGGATTGCGGATCTCCGGCAGCATCACGCCGATGGTGTACGTCTGACCGCGCAGTCCCCGGGCCGCGGCTGACGGCCGGTAGCCCAGCTCCTCGATGGCCGACCGGACCTTCGTCTGCATCTGCGGGCTGGCGCCGTACGCGTTGCGCAGCACCTTGGACACCGCCGTGGTGGACACGCCGGCGTGCCGGGCCACGTCGATGATCGTGACGCGGCGCGCGGGGTTCGGCTGTCTCGGCACGGAAAGCTCCTTGACTGGGGCAACGTTGCCCACCCTAGATCACCAGGCCGGAGCAGGGAACCCTTGACGTGTCCGGCACCGGATCGTAGTGTCGGCGAAACATTTGGAGAACGTTACCCACGCCACTCCGGTCGCCTGGCCGGCGGCGGCTCCGCCCCCTCCCCGTTCGTGCTCGCCCGCTCGGCGGCGCTATTCATGAAACGATTCAAGGTAAGTGGGCCCCCGTGACACTTGATCTCGAAGTCCGGCCACCCGGCCAGGCCACCCCGGCGCCGCGGGCAGCGCGGCGGCGGATCGCCCCGCCCTGGTGGTTCATGCTGCCGGCGCTGGTGCTGTTCACCTTCGTCGTGCTCGTGCCCAGCGCCCGTGGCGTCTACTACGCCTTCACCGACTGGGACGGCCTCGACCCCGACTTCGCCCTGGTCGGCCTGCGCAACTTCGCCGACCTGGCCGGCGACGCCGACGCGCTGCAGGCGGTGTGGCACACCCTGCTCATTGCCGTGGCCATCACGGTCATCCAGAACGGCATCGGCCTGCTGCTCGCTCTGGGCGTGAACAGCATGATCAAGACCCGCAATGTCCTGCGGGTGCTGCTGTTCGCCCCGGCGGTCATCACGCCCATCGTGACCGCCTATCTGTGGCGCAACCTGCTCGGCCCGGACGGCGCCGTCAACAGCGTGCTCGGCGCGGTCGGGCTCGGCTCCTGGCGCCAGGACTGGCTGGGCGACCCCGACCTGGCGCTTTGGATGATCGTGCTCGTCGTGGTCTGGCAGTTCGCCGGCTACTCGATGGTCATCTTCCTGGCCGGGTTGCAGTCCATCCCGCGCGAGATCTACGAGGCCGCGGCGATCGACGGCACCGGCGCGGTCCGGCGCTTCTGGTCGATCGTGCGGCCGCTGCTGGCGCCGGCCATCACGATCAACCTGATGCTGTCGATCATCGGCGGGATCAAGCTCTTCGACCAGGTGTACGCGCTCACCGGCGGCGGCCCCGGCCACGCCACGGACACCATCTCGACGCTGATCTACAAGGACGCCTTCACCCTCGGCGAGTTCGGCTACAGCGTCGCCCTCGCCGTCGTGCTGACGGTCATCGTCGCGATCGTCTCCGCCGGGCAGTACGCCGTGCTCTCCCGCAACGAGAGGGCCGCCTCATGAACCGCTACACCAGGCGCACCCTCGGCCTGGAGGCGCTCATGATCGCGGTCGGCATCGTCTTCGCCTTCCCGGTCTATGTCCTGGTCAATCTGGCCGTCCGCCCGGCCTCGGACACCTCGTCGCCGATCCGCCCGACCGCCGCACCGACGCTGGGCAACTTCACCGAGGCCTGGCAGTCGGCCGGCCTCGGCGGCGCCCTTGTCAACAGCGTGCTGGTCACCGCGGCCAGCGTGCTCATCGTGCTGGCGGTGTCGGCTCTGGCCGCGTACCCGCTCGCCCGGTCGACCGCCCGCTGGTCCCGCGGCACCTACCTGCTGATCATGCTGGGCCTGATCCTGCCGTTCCAGCTCGCCTCGCTGCCGCTCTACCAGACCGTGCGGGACCTGGGCCTGCTCGGCTCGGTGTGGTCGCTGATCCTGTTCTACTCCGGCCTGCAGGTGCCGTTCACGACCTTCCTGTACGCCGGGTTCCTGCGCGCCCTGCCGGCCGACTTCGAGGACGCGGCGTCGATCGACGGCGCCACGCCGCTGGAGACGTTCCGCTACGTCGTCTTCCCGATGCTCAAGCCCATCACGGTCACCGCCCTGGTGCTGAACGCGGTCGCGGTCTGGAACGACTTCTTCACCCCGCTGCTGTACCTGAGCGGCAGCGACCAGCAGACCATGCCGGTGGCCATCGCCGGCTTCGTCGGGCAGTACGTCTCCGACTGGAACCTCATCTTCGCCGCCCTGCTGATCAGCATCGTTCCGGTGCTCGCGGTCTACCTCGCCCTGCAACGCAGCATCATCAACGGCTTCGCCGGAGGGCTGAAGGGATGACACCCAGCGGCGCTCCCGTCCCGGCCGGACCGTCCGGCCGTTCCACCTTCACCGCCACCTCTTATTGATCTCCAACGTGGGAGCGATCATGAAGACCCGTAGATTCGCCGCAGTCGTCTCCGCCCTGACGGCGGTCACCCTGGCCGCGGCGTGCAGCAGCGGCACCGAAGCCAACTCCGGCGGCGGTGACGCCAAGGTGCTCACCCTCGCCTCGGTCGACCAGGGCTCCATCGAGGACGTCGTCAAGGCGTTCGAGGCGGCCAACCCCGGCGTCAAGGTCACCCTGACCACCGCCGGCGCCGACCAGTACCAGCAGCAGATCCGTACGCAGCTGTCCTCCGGCACCGGGCCGGACGTGATGACGGTCTGGCCCGGCAACGGCAACCCGGGTGCCACGTACGTCCTGGCCAAGCCCGGCTACCTGCTGGACCTGTCCGACCAGCCGTGGGCGTCGCAGCTGCCGCCGGCCTTCCAGAAGGTCGCCCAGTACGAGGGCAAGACCTACAACGCGCTGTTCGGCCTCAACGGCATCGGTGCCGTCTACAACGACCAGGCCCTGAAGAAGGCCGGCCTGACCGCGCCGGGCACCTGGACCGACCTGCTCACCTTCTGCCGCGCCGCCACCGCCAAGGGCACACCCGCGTTCGCTCTCGGCATCCAGGACAACTGGGTCACCCAGCTGGTGCTGTACGCGTTGGCCGCCGACGTCGTCTTCGGCGCCGACAAGGACTTCGACACCAAGATGCAGAACGGGCAGGCCACCTTCGCCGGCTCGCAGTGGACCACCGCGATGGCCAAGTACCAGGAGATGAGCAAGGCCGGCTGCTTCCAGAAGAACCCGCTGGGCACCAGCTACGAGGCCAGCCAGACCCTGGCCGCGACCGGCAGGACCCTCGGCGTGGTCCAGGGCAACTGGATCATCGGCCTGCTCAAGCAGAAGAACCCGAGCGGCACCTTCACCATGAAGCCGCTGCCGGCCACCGACGACCCGGCCACGTTCCTGATGCCGGCCGCCGCGGGCGCGGGCTACGGCGTCAATGCCAAGGCCAAGAACAAGGACCTGGCGCTGAAGTTCGTCTCGTACGTGATGTCACCGGCCGGCATGAAGGTGTTCAACGAGAAGCAGGGCAGCCTGCCGACCCTGCAGAACGCCGGCACCGAGGTCGACCCGGGCCTGACCGAGCTGAGCACCTTCGTCAAGGACAACCGCACGGTGCCGTTCATGGACCAGCTGTGGCCCAACGCCAAGGTGCAGCAGACCATGCTCAGCGGCCTGCAGGAGGTCTTCAGCAACCAGGCCACCGCCGACGAGGTCCTCAAGGACATGGACGCCGAGTACAAGAAGGGCGAGTGACCCGCTGATGTCCCCGATCAGAAAACCGGCGATCCTGATGACCACAGCGCTTCTGCTCACCCTCGGCGCCGCGGTGCCGGCGCAGGCCACCGGGCGGTCCTCCGGCGATGTGCGGGTGGTGCGGCTCAGTGTCGACGGCCGCTACGACTCGCCCGTGGGGCTCGGCAACGTGCGGCCCACGCTGGCCTGGCAGATGGTGCAGACCGGACCGTGCCGGCGCGCTGTCTGCCCCGGTGACCGGCAGACCGCGTACGAGGTGCAGGCCGCCGCCACCGTGGCCGAGCTGCGCGCCGGGCGGCTGATCTGGCGTACCGGCCGGGTGTCCGGTGACCGCCAGCAGGTGCGGTTCGGTGGTGACCTCGGCTCCCGGGACACCGTCGCCTGGCGCGTACGCGTCTGGGACGCCGACCGCAACCCGTCCGCCTGGTCCGCGCCCGCGCGCTGGAGCATGGGTCTGCTCGACCCGCGCGACTGGGGCGCGGCCCGCTGGATCGACCATCCGGACCGGGCCGAGAACCAGCCGATGCCGATCTTCGCCCGCCCGTTCCAGATCCCGCGGAGCAAGCGGGTCGCCGACGCGCGGCTCTACCTGTCCGGGGTGGGCCTGCACCACGCCACCGTCAACGGCCGGGAGATCACCGACGAGGTGCTGGCGCCCGGCAACTCCAACTATCAGCTGTCCAGCGAGTACCGCACCTACGACCTGACCGGGGCGGTGCGGGCCGGCGCCAATGTGCTCGGTGTCGAGCTCGGCAACGGTCCGGCCTACGTGCGCCGCAGTGTCACCAATCCGGGTGTCGGGCGGACCGCCCCGTACTCGTGGTGGCAGAGCCAGCTCAAGGGCAACGGCACTCTCGCCGCGGACGCCCCGGCCGGCGCCACGACGGTCACGGTCAGCGACGTCGCGGGTTACCACGTCGGCGGCACCGTCAACGTCGACACCGGCGGGGGAGGGGACCGGCTGGAGTCGCGGGTCATCACCGCGATCGGCACGGCCGGCATCACCTTCACGCCGGCTCTCACCCTCGGCCACGCGGCCGGCGCCAAGGTGACCGGCTCCGGCAACAACATCGCCGCCAGTGACGCCAGTGCCGGGGCCGCCGTCACGCCGCGGCTGATCGGCCGGCTGGAGATCACCTACCGGGACGGCAGCACCGACACGATCGTGACCGACCGGTCCTGGCGGGCGGCGCTCGGCCCGCTGGTCACCGACGCCTGGTATTCCGGCTCGGACTACGACGCCCGCCGCGAGCAGCCCGGCTGGAACTTGCCGGGCGCCGACCTCGGCCCGTCGGCCACCCGCCGCGACGGCACCCCGACCGGCTGGCTCAGTGCCGGCCTGGCGCCGCCGCCCAACCTGGCCACGAAGCTGGTCGCCCGCGCCGCCGAGCCGGTCACCGTGCAGGAGGAGTTCGAGCCGGTGTCGGTCACCAACCCGGCCCCCGGCACCTGGGTGTTCGACCTCGGCCAGAACATCGTCGGCTGGCCGCGGCTGAACCTCGCTCGCGTACCGGCCGGCACCACGGTGAAGATGGCCCCGGCCGAGTCGCTCAACGCCGACGGCACCGTCGATCAGGCCTCGCTCATGGGTGGCGGCGGCTCGCGCGGCACCGATCTGTTCAACACTTACACCGCGGCCGGCGCCCGTACCGGTGAGAAGTGGCATCCGAATTTCAACTACTTCGGCATGCAGTGGGTCCAGGTCACCGGTCTGCCGGCCGGCTACACGCCGGGCAAGGACCTGATCACCGGCGTACGCCTGCAGGCCGACACGCCGGTCGCGGGCACCTTCAGCTCGTCGAACGCCCGGGTCAACCGCATCCACACCATGGCGCGGTACTCGTTCGCGGCCAACATCATGTCGGTCTTCACCGACTGCCCCGGCCGCGAGAAGCTGTCGTACCCGGCGGACTACACCATGCCGATGGGCGCCATCCACCGCGACTTCCAGCTCAACGCGTTCCTGCGCACCACCATGCGGCACCTGGTCGAGGGTCAGTCGCTGGCCGACACCCCGATGGCCGGCAACGTCGCGCTCAAGACGCCGGTCTACGACTGGGGCTACACCGGACGCTTCGGCGACGAGATCAACTGGGGCAACGCCATCGTGCTGGTCCCCACCATCGTCAACCAGCTGTACGGCGACACCGACCTGATGAACGCGTCCTACGACCGCATGGTCCGCTTCGTGGACTACCTCCAGCGCCAGAAGGTGGACGGCTTCATCGTCGACGCGGCGCTGGGCGACTGGGTCGGCGACGAACCGACCTCCGGGCGGATCACCGGCACCTGGGGGTACTACCTCACCATCCAGGCGATGGCCCGGATGGCCACCCTGACCGGGCACACCACGGACGCCGCCCGCTACGCGGCCCTGGCGGAGCAGATCAAAACCGCCTTCCACCAGGCCTTCTTCAACGAGGCGCTGGGCCGCTACACCACCAACGGCAACAACGGTACGGACGGAGCCTCGCAGACCGCGCAGGCGCTGGCCCTCGACGCGGGCCTCGTCCCGGCCGACAGTCGCGGCAAGGTCCTGAACGCGCTCGTCGAGCTCGTGTACGCGTACCACCCCAACGGCACGGGACCGCACCTCAGCGGCGGCACCATCGGCATGGGACCGATCGTCCGGGCGCTCATGAACGGCGACCGCGACGACGTCCTCTGGGAGGTGCTGCAGCAGGACGACCAGCCCAGTTACGGCTACTTCATGGCCTCCACACCGGCCAACCCGGGTGGCATGACCACGATCGGCGAACGCTGGAACCGCGGCGACTCCAAGAACCACATGATCCTGGCCCAGATCGAGGAGTGGTTCCACGCCGGCGTCGCCGGCATCCGGGCCGGCAGTGCCGCGTACGGCAGCCTGGTCTTCCAGCCCAAGCCCGTGGGCGACCTGACCAGGGCGAGCGGCTCCTACGAGACGCCACAGGGCACTGCCCGCAGCAGCTGGGTCAAGAAGAACGGCCGGTTGTCCCTGGCCGTCACCGTGCCCGCCAACACCCGGGCCGAGGTGTGGGTCCCGGCGAACAACCGGCGGGACGTCGTCGCCTCCGGCCGCGCCGCGTTCCAGCGCATCGACGGTGCGTACGCCGTCTACGCCGTACCGGCCGGGCCGCACACCTTCACCACCCGCTGAGGAGAAACCGATGAATACGAGAATGACCCGCCGGACGCTCCTCGGCAGCTCGCTGGCCGTGGCCGCGGGCCTGAGCACTGCACTGCCGGCCCAAGCCCACGGCGGCCGGAAGACCGACGAGGCGGCAACCCGCTACGGCAAGGTACGCGGCCGGCGCGAGGACGGCATCGTCAAGTTCCTCGGCGTGCCCTACGCCACCCCGCCGCTCGGTGAGCTGCGCTTCAAGGCCCCGCGGCCGCCCCGGCACTGGTCCGGTGTGCGCGACGCGGTGAGCTTCCCCCGCCCGGCGTTCCAGGTGGCGGGCGCCGAGATGGGCCCGGACGGCAACGGCCGGATGCCGGCCCCCGCCGAGGACTGCCTCTACCTCAACATCTGGACCCCGGCCGCCGATCGCCGCCGCCGGCCGGTGATGTTCTACAACCACGGCGGCGGCTACATGATCGGCTCCGGCTCGGCCACCGGTCAGGACGGAACCCGCCTGGCGCAGCTCCACGACGTGGTGGTGGTCGAGTCCAACCACCGGCTGGGCCTGCTCGGCTACCTGTTCCTGGGCGACCTCGCCGGCGCCGACTACGCCGCCAACCAGGGCATGCTGGACATCCTCGCGGCGCTGCGCTGGACCAGCGACAACATCGGCAACTTCGGCGGCGACCCGGACAACATCATGGTCTGGGGCGAGAGCGGCGGCGGCGCCAAGACCGCAGCCGTCTACACGATGCCCCGGGCCGCCCGGCTGTTCCACAAGGCCTCGATCGAGAGCGCCGCACCGCTGCGCTTCCCGACGCGTGACGGTGCCACCGCCCGGGCCGGGCGCACGCTGGAACTGCTCGGTCTGACCAGGGCGGACATTCCCCGGCTGCACAGCATCCCCGCCGCGAGACTCCTGGAGATCCAGCAGTCCGAGGCCGCGAACGGGGTCGCGCCCTGGGGCGACCCGGATCCGCTGCCCGGTTTCGGCGCCTTCGTCGACGGCCACGTCATCCCGCGCCACCCGTTCGCCGACGGTGTGGCACCCTTCTCCGCCGGCAAGCCGCTGATGGTCGGCACCTGCCGCGACGAGACGGTGTTCTTCAGCCTCTTCGGGCCACCCGACATCTTCAGCATCGACGAGGCCGGCCTGCGCGGCAGATTGGCCGGCACCTACCCGGGCGCCGAGCTCGACCGGATCATCGCGACGTTCCGCCGGTCGCGGCCCACCGCGACCCCGGCCCAGCTGTACTTCGCGATCACCACGTCGCCCATCTGGCGCGACGCCATCACGATCGCGGAGGCCAAGGCGGCCCAGCACGCCGCGCCGGTGTACATGTACCAGCTGGCGTACCCGGACCCGACGCTGGTGCCGGGCACGAACTTCCCGCTGGGCTCGCCGCACGCCTCCGACATCAACCTCAAGTTCGACACCCTCGCCGGGGACCGGCCGCCGGGACAGCGGGCGACCGCACGCCACATGAGCGGGCTGTGGGCCGGCTTCGCGCGTTACGGGCGGCCGGTCGCGCCGGGTGTGCCGCGCTGGCCCGCGTACACGCGCACAGAGCGCGCCACGATGTGGCTCGACGCCGAATGCCGGATCGTCAACGACCCGGATCGGGAAGAGCGGCTGTACTGGCGCGATCGGGCTTAGATCGGGCCGGCTGCGCTAGCGTCGGGTGATGCGGATCCGGGTGCGCGGCAGGCAGGCCGGCCGGCGCACCGATCTGCTGCTCGGTCTGCTGCTCGGGGCCGGTGTCCTGACCGGGCTCGGCGCCAACACGATCGGCGTCAACTGGTGGCTGGACCTCATCCAACTGCACGCCGCCGGTGCGCTGGCCATCCTGCTGGTGACGCCGTGGAAGTACGTGGTGATCCGCCGTGGCCTGCGCCGGCCGCGGCGGGCCACGGCGGTCAAGGCGCTGTCGCTCACCCTGGCCGCGCTCGTGGTCATCACGATCGCCAGCGGCCTCGTCCACTCGACCGGGCACCTGGAACGGGTCGGTCCGCTCACCCTGATGCAGATCCACGTCGGCGCGGCGGTGGGCGCGCTGGCCGCGGTGGTCGCGCACTTCCTGCTGCACGCGGTACGGCCCCGGCGCGCCGACGCGGACCGGCGGGCGATGCTGGGGCTGCTGGCCCTGGGTGCGGGCGCCGCCGTGGCCACCGCCGCCTGGGACACCGGCCCGGCGACCGCCCGGCGGTTCACCGGCTCGGTGCCGAAGGACGAGCTGCTCTTCACCTCCTGGCTGAACGACGGTATCCAGCGCGTCGACCGGGACGGGTGGACGCTGCGCGTCGGCTCCGCGGCCTTCGACCTGGACGCCGTGACCGACCTGCCGCACGAACGGTTCACCGCGGTCCTGGACTGCACGAGCGGCTGGTTCAGCAGCCAGGAGTGGGACGGCGTACGGCTGAGCGCCCTGCTCACCGCGGCCGGAGTCGCCCGGGGCGAGTGGCGCAGTGTGGAGGTGCGGTCGGTGACCGGCTACGCCCGCTGGTTCGGGGCGTCGACGCTGGACGACGTGTGGCTCGTGACGGCTGTCGGGGGCCGGAGCCTGCCGTACGGCAGTGGTTATCCCGCGCGGATCGTCGCTCCCGGGCGGCGCGGCTTCTGGTGGGTGAAGTGGGTGACGTCGATCCAGCCGTCGGCCCGGCCGGCCTGGGCCCAGTCGATCTTCCCGCTGAGCTGACCGCGCTCCGGCCGATCGGGTCGGCAGGCCGACATCGGCAGTGACAGCCGGACCGGATCATGGCAGCCTGGCCGTGATGAGGCCGGTCACGCGGTTCGCCGCCACGCCCGCGGGCCGCGTCGCCTACTCGGTGACGGGCAGCGGGCCGCCGGTGCTGTGCTCGCTCGGCTGGGTGTCGCATCTCGGCGTGCTGGACGAGAGCGCCGATCACCGCCGCTTCGTCGAGCTGCTCGCCCGGGAGCACACCGTCATCCGGTACGACAAGCTCGGGTGCGGCCTGTCCGACCGGGCCCGGACCGAGTTCACCATGGAGTCCGAGCTGACGGCGCTGGACGCGCTGGTCGAGCACCTCGGGCTCAAGCACTTCGCCCTCTTCGGTTCCTGCGAGGGCGGCCAGGTCGCGGCCGCGTACGCGGTACGGCGCCCGGAGGTCCTGACGTCGCTGATCCTGTACGGCAGCTGCGCCCGGGGCGCCGACCTCGCCCCGGCCGAGATCCAGCAGTCCCTGCTGGCCCTGGTCCGCGCGCACTGGGGGCTGGGTTCGCGGGTGCTCGCCGACATCTGGTTACCGGACGCCCCGGCCGAGCTGACCGCGATGTTCGCCCAGCTGCAACGGGCCGCCGCGACCGCCGACACAGCCGCCTCGCTGCTGGAGATGTTCTACCGGTTCGACGTCGCCGCGCTGCTGCCGATGGTCCGCGTGCCCACGCTCGTGGCGCACCGCCGGGGCAGCCGGGCGGTGCGGTTCGAGTTGGGGCGGGAGCTGGCCGCGCTGATCCCGGGGGCGCAACTGGCCGCGTTCGAGGGCCGGATGCAACCCATCTACGCCGAAGGTGCGGACACCGCCGCGGCGACCCTGCTGTCGTTCCTGCGGGACCAGCGCGGATCTGGGGGACCGAAGGTCGGGGGCGGCCCGCTCACCGCCCGGGAGCTCCAGGTCGCCGATCTGATCGCCGACGGGCTCACCAACGCCGAGATCGCCCGTACGTTGGGCGTGTCGGTCCGGACCGTGGACGCGCACGTCGACCACGTCCGCACCAAGCTCGGCGTCCGGGCCCGGAGCCAGATCGCCGTGTGGGCCCGGCTGACGCCGGCTAGGTAGTTCACCCGATGAGCGGGGCGGGGACGCCGTCGCTGTCTCCGTAGGACGACCGATTCAGCCGCCCGGCCCGGCCCCTAGCGTCGAGGCATGCCTGACGAAGAGATCACCATCGAACCTGCCTTCGAGGGGCCGCCCTCGTCCGGCCACGGCGGCTACACCTGCGGGCGGCTCGCGGCGTACGTCCCGGCCGACGCCGAGATCACCCTGCGGGCGCCGGTGCCGCTCGGGACCGCGTTGCGGGTCGTGCCGGCCGAGGACGGTGTGGCGCTGCACGCCGGGACGACGGTCGTCGCCGAGGGGGCGTCGACGCGGTTGGCCCCTGGTGCGCCGGAACCCCCGTCGTTCGCCGTGGGGCGCGGGGCCCCCCCGTCCTGAGCGGGG
>NZ_JBEZGQ010000083.1:0-16029 GCF_040650095.1 Actinoplanes sp. NPDC048791
CACTTCTTCAAGGTGCTGGAGCTGCTGCACGTCGTGGCCGGCGTGAGCTACTACAAGGTCGGCGCGCGTTCTTCGGCCGGTCCGTCGTCGGGCAGCTCGACGTCCTCCCGCGGATCACCGCGCCGCTGGTGGTGAACTGCTTCGCCACCGCGCACTGCCCGCTGCGCTGCCTCTACTGCCACGCCGACGATCTCATGACCGGCTATCGCGAGCAGGAGAACGAGACCTGGTTCGCCCGGGTGCTGCGGGCCGCCGCGGCGACCCCGGCGATGGTCGGGGTGGTCACCGGCGGGGAGCCGCTGGCCCGGGCCGAGCGGGCCGAGCGGCTCATCGCCCGGCTGGCCGAGACCGGCAAGGCGGTGGTGCTGGACACCTCCGGCGTGGGCGACTTCAGCCGGCTGCTGCCCACCCTGCGCCGCCACCAGGTGCACGTCCGGGTGTCACTGGACAGCGCCGATCCGGCCGGCAACGACGCGCTGCGTCCGGCCAACCGGCAGCACCTGCCCCCGGGCGCCAGCTCGGCCGTCTACGCCGTGGACGCGATCCGGCGCGCGGTCCGCGCGGACGTGCCGTGCAGCGTCCAGACGGTCGTCACTGCGCGCAACGGCGATCTGGCGACGCTGCTCGCGCTGCGTGATCAACTCGTGGGTCTCGGGGTCACCACCTGGGTCCTGCACGTTGTCGTGCCGGTCGGCAAGGCGGCGCACCCGCAACGGGCCGCGCTGCTCGCGCCGGCCGGGGTGCAGGACGTCCTGGACGACCTGGTCCGGCGGACAGCGGCGGAGGGGGTGGCGATCGACATCCGGCTGACCAGCACCCACCGGGCGCCGAACTCGACGCTGCTGATCAGCGCCAAGGGCGAGCTCGCGGTGGAGAACGTGGCGGACGGCGGGAAGAGTCTCTTCGCGTTGCCCCGGATCGGGGTCCGCGGTGCCGTGCTGAAGCACTTCCGGGCCCACGTGGACCTGGCCGGGCACGCCGGCCGCTACCTCAACGGATCACAGGCGCCGTGGGCCGAGGCGGTCGGCGCTACTCTGCCGCGGGCGTGAGGGCCCAGATGGCGGCCGCTTCGAGCAGCGACTTCACACTCGCCTCGTCGCCCTCGGAGATCCGTAACACCCGGGCCGGGACGTACCCGGTCGGATCCAGCTCGCGCAGCCAGGCCGCGGCCAGCGCGCTCTGGTTGGCGGCCTCGAAGACGTTGACCAGCTCGGCCGCGGCGGCCAGCCGGCGCCGGACCGGCCAGGCCGGGCGTTGCCCACCGGCGAACCAGGACTCGAACTCCGCGACGGAAGCGGCCCCGGCTACGTACGCCGTCAGCTCCACGCCCAGAGCGGTGACGCACAGTGCGGCGTCGTCCTCGACGGACGAGGGGACGGAGGTGTGCCCGACGCGCTCCACAACTGTGGCAGTCATACCTGAGACGCTAACTCGGCCGCGCCAAGACCGCGACCTCCGAACGGGCAACCGTGCTCATGGCCGCAGAAACAGCTCGGTCACCCGGGCCGCCAGCAGGTCCAGCACCGGGCGCCCGTCCTCGATCGCCGCGACGAACGCCGCCCACGAGTCCAGCGGGAAGTCCTCGGTCTCCGGCACCGGCTCGTTGTTGAGGTAGCCGGGCAGCAGCAACGCGTTCTGGAACAGCCACGGCACATAACTGCCCTCGGCGTCCCAGCCCGGCAGCTCCCGGGTCCGGAGCAGGTGCCGGCGCAGCTCCTCCTCGGACGACCAGCGCAGCATGTGCGCGTCGTGCTTCAGGCTCTTGATGTACGGGTTGTAGAGATGCCCCGGCCCGAAGCCGAACGTCTGCCGCCACTGAGCCCACAGGATCGCCTCGTCGCGCCCGCCGAGCGTCATGACGTCGTTGGTCGCGCTCTCCAGCAGCATGCTGTTCAGGTACGGCCACAGCGTCAACGGCGTGAGCAGCCTGTTCGCGTCCGTCCGCAGCACCGACTGCACGATCGGCCACGCGTTCTTCTCCAGCTCGTCCCACGAGGTCAGGTTGGGCACCGCCTTGACCGCCGCCAGCAGGCTGTACAGCGACGGGTTGTGCTCGCCGTAGAAGGTGCGCGCCACCGACCAGGGGTCCGTCGGGCGCAACAGCGACTCCGGCGAGGTGTCCGCCGGCTGGCGCTGCACCTGGTCGAGGAACTCCGACAGGCTGACGAACTCGCGGACCGCGCCGTGCCCGGTGTGGTCGATCCAGCGGTCCAGGTCGGCCCGGAACGCGGCCGCCGCGTCGATGTCCCGCGAGCCCACGTCGTCGATGCAGACCCGGACCTCGACCCCGAGCCGGGCCAGCGCGCCCGCCACGAATGCCTGGACCATGTGGATCACCGAGGCGCGCGGGCGCAGCCGGACCGGCCAGAGCAGCCGGATCGGGCCGACCGTGCCGCGCTGCTGGTTGATCCAGCCGAACCGGCGTTCGAGCTGCAACAGCAGGCCGGGCACGTCGCGCGGGGGCTGGGTGCCGGGCTGGGAGACGAGCTGGCGTTCCCAGCTGTGGTGCCGTACCCGGTGCCGCAGGCCGGTCGCCCGCGGCGGCACCGGCACCTGCGCGCGTTCGGCCAGGGCCGGGAAGAGCCGTTCGGAGTCGACGCCGGGGAAGCATTCGACCGGCAGACCGGTCGCCTCGCGCAGGCGCTCGGCGGTGCTCAGCGCGCCGGCGGCGTCGGGGTCGTTGAGGGCCCAGAGCACGCGTACGGGCCGGGTGCGCGCGGCCGCGGCGATGGCGGCGGTCAGCGTGCCGGACCAGTCGCTGCTGCCGATGACGCAGACGGTGTCGCCGCGGATCAGGTCGGCGGTCGCGGCGATGAGCAGTTTGTTCTCCGCGATGCGGGCCGGGTCGTGCAGCAGTTGCGGGCCCCGGACGTGCAGCGTCGGGCGCCAGAAGCCGTGCAGGTGGAAGACCCGGACCGCGCCGTCGGCACCGCGGGTCGTCCCGGTCGTGCCGCGCGGGTCCAGCGGCAGGCTCACCGCCCGGCCGCCCGCCGAGCGGATCGCGATTTCCAGCAGCGGGTCGAAGTTCGTGGTCAGCACCCGGTGGTCGAAGGCCTCCGGGACCTGGGTGAGCAGGTGCCCGAGCGCCTCGACGCCGCGCGGCAGCTGCCACGAGAACCGGTCGTTCTCCACGCCCTCGCCGACGCCGCGTTCGAGCCGCTGGCCCAGGCCGTGGGTGGCCAGCGGGGACTCCATCGGGTCCGGTGCCGCGTACGCCTTCAGCACCGCCTGCTGCGCGATCACGTCGAACGCCCCGGCCGACACCCAGTCGGTGAAGACCCGCCGGTAGGCGCGGTACACGTCGATCGGGCGCGCCCCGACGAGCTCCGAGCGCGCCTGCTCCAGGGCCCGTTCCAGGGCGCCGTCGTCGTTGCGCCCGGCCGCGAAGCTGTCCGCGATGTCCAGGACGCCCTGCACCCGCGGGATGACGCCGGCTGTCACGCCGGAGCCGAGCAGCAGGGTGATCTGGTCGACGTCCCGCAGCCCGGCGGTGAGCCGGTCCAGCAGCAGCACCTCACCCGCGCTGAGTCCTTCGCCCGGGTCGGTCATCGGGCCGCCTGCAGGGACTGCCACAGCTCGCCGGGCCGTTCGGTGAAGACCTGCCGGGCGGTGTGCCGGCTGGCGATCAGGGCCCCGCGGTCGAGGAACTCCTCCAGCTCGCCGGCGCGCCAGCCGAGGTAGCCGACGAAGACGCGCATGGTGTCGACCGTGGCGGCGACATCCTCCGGCACCGCCGACAACGCCAGGGTGCCGAGCCGCTCGCGGATCGGGGTGAACCGCAGCGGCTTGGGTGCGCCGGCCCGCAGCAGCGTCACCACGATGTAGCCGTCGCGGGCCACCGGGCCGCCGTGGAACAGCATCGCGGGGTTGCGCAGCAGCGCACGCCAGGCATCCGGGAACTCGTCCGGGATGTCGCCGGCGGGCTGGGTGATGCACACGCCGAGGGCACCGGTCTGGTTGTGCCGCAGCACCAGGATCGCGCGCTGGCCGAGGTCCTCGTCGACGAACCAGGGCGCCGCGTAGAGCACGCTGCCGGCCAGATTGTGCCGGGGCGCGGCCGGGTTGTGCACCAGAGCGATCTCGCCGCCGGCGTCCCGGGCCCGCAGCTCGGGACGCTCGAAGCCGCGGCGCAGCATGGCCCGGCGGATCGTGCGCCAGACGGTGTGGACAGTCAGCGTGGCCGGCACGGACTCCGGCGGTGGGGGCCGCAGACCGTCGCGCAGCAACCGGATCAGCTCGCCGGTGAACGCGGTGTGCACCTCGCCGCGCGGCGCCATGGCCGGGCGGTTGGCCGGCGCGGAGACCAGCAGGCAGGTGCCCTCGGTCTCGGCCTTGTCGGCGACCGCGTCCGTGCCGCTGCCGTCGCCCCCGAGCTCGGACCCGGCCCGGCCCGAGTAGCAGCAGTCGAGGATCACGACCCGGCGGCGGGCCCGGGTGTCGGCGACGGCCCGGCGGATCCAGTCGTACGGGACGCCCCGCTCGTAGGGCGCCTCGGGATCACAGCCGGGCAGCCCGAGGATCAGGTTGTCGTCGTCCACGTCGACCAGTCCGTGGCCGGCGAAGTAGACCAGCAGCATCCCGTCGCTGCCGGCCGCCGCCGCGGCCCGCCGGATCGCCCGGCTCACCTCGGCCGGGGACTCCGGGTCGAGCAGCACGTGACAGTTCTCCGGCGGCACTCCCCACAGGTCCTCGTGCTGGAAGAGGTCGCGCAGATCCGTCACGTTGCGCCGGGCGGCGGGCAGCTCGAAGAGCCGCCGGTAGGCCGACACCCCGATGAGGACGAGCTGGGCCGCGGCCGGGTCTGTGACGTCAGTCATGCGACTACTTCTGCTCGCGCTGCTCGAGCTCGGTCAGCGCGACAGCCAGCGACGTGTGATCGGCCACGTCGATCCGGGTGACCGTGCCGTCGGCCGCGGTGTGGGTGATCGTCACCTTGGGCGCCGGCCGGCGGGAGTCGCGCCAGCTGGCCACGGCGAGGGCCAACTGGCCGGCGGACAGCCCGCTCCCGATGATCAGGGTCAGCACGTCGAGCAGCGTGCCCATCAGCTCGGGATCGTCGCCGCCGCCCAGGGCCAGGCCGCCGTCGACGCGGACCGCCTGCTCCCGGCGCAACCAGCGATGCAGCGACTCCGCGTCGGCGGTCGAATCGCACTCCAGGCGCAGCCGTACCGGCACTGGTCTGTCTCCCCGTCGTGGTGGTGGATCGGACGCGACAGGATATCGAAGCATTTACCTCGCGTCACGGACTCACTACGCGAAAGCTAGCACCGCCGATCGAGGGCGCCGGACCACGGATCGGACACGCGCCGCTCCGGGGGGTTAGATTCTCTGGTGTGGCGCGCAAAATGAAGATTCCCGCGACGAAGTATCCGGTGGAACGCTTCACCCTCGACAACGGTCTGCGGGTGGTCCTCACACCCGACCGCAGCGCCCCGGTGGTCGGGGTGGCGGTCGTCTACGACGTCGGTATCCGCTCCGAACCGGAGGGACGCACCGGCTTCGCCCATCTCTTCGAGCACCTGATGTTCCAGGGCTCGGAGAACTTGGAGAAGCTGGCGCACTTCCGGCACGTACAGGGGGCCGGTGGCAGCTTCAACGGCTCGACCCACCTCGACTACACCGACTACTTCGAGGTGCTGCCCTCCGGCGCCCTCGAACGGGCGCTGTTCCTGGAGGCCGACCGCATGCGTGGCCCCCGCCTGACCGAGGAGAACCTGCGCAACCAGGTCGACGTGGTCAAGGAGGAGATCCGGGTCAATGTCATGAACAGGCCGTACGGCGGGTTCCCGTGGCTGCGGCTGCCCCCGGTGATGTTCGAGACCTTCGCCAACGCCCATGACGGGTACGGCTCGTTCGGCGACCTGGACCACGCGACCGTGGCCGACGCCGAGGAGTTCTTCGACAAGTACTACGCCAGTGGCAACGCGGTGCTCGCGGTCGCCGGTGACTTCGACGTGGCCCAGGCGACCACGCTGATCGAGCGGCACTTCGGCGACGTGCCGGCCCGGGGCAAGCCCGACCTGCCCGACTTCGCCGAGCCCGACATCGACGGCGAGCGCCGGGAGTCGTACACCGACCGGCTCGCCCCGCTGCCCGCGGTGGCCAGCGGCTGGCGCCTGCCCGACCCGATCGCCGAGTTCGAGGCCTACCTGCCGTACGTGGTGCTGGCCGAGGTGCTGACCGACGGCGACGCGTCCCGGCTGGTCGAACGGCTGGTGCAGCGCGACCGTACGGTCACCAGCGTCGGCGGCTACATCGGCTTCATGGGCGACGAGTACCAGGTCCGCAACCCCACCGCGATGCTGCTCCAGGCGCACATGCCCCCGGGCGGCGACGCGGACAAGGTGCTGCGCACCATCGACGAGGAGCTGGACCGGCTCGCCACCGGCGGCATGGCCCCGGGCGAGCTGGCCCGCACCCAGGCCCGGATGGCCACGCACCTGCTGCGCGACACCGACGCCGTGCTCGGCCGGGCGCTGCCGATGGCCGTCCTGGAGACCCAGCGCGGCCGCCCGCAGCTGCTCAACGAGCTGCCCCGGCTGGTCGGTGAGGTCACCGAGGCGCAGATCGTCGCCGCCGCGGCCACCCTGCGGCCGGAGCGCCGTTCCACCATCGAGGTCATCCCGGGAGCCAACCAGTGACTGCGCGTGAACTTCCGGACCTGATTCCGGACTCCAAGCTCAAGCTGCCCAAGCAGGCCGAACGCAGGCTCAGCAGCGGTCTGACGGTCATCGCGATCCGGCGCCAGGCGGTGCCGCTGATCGAGATGCGGCTGCGGGTGCCGTTCGGCCGGGCGCCGCTGGCCCGGGCCACCCTGCTGTCCCAGGCGCTGTTCACCGGCACGGCCACGATGTCCAGCATCGACATCGCCGCCGAGCTCCAGGCCGTCGGCGGCGGACTGTCGGCCGGGCTGGACCCGGACCGGCTGCTCGTCACCGGCAACTCGCTGGCCGCGGGCCTCGACCGGATGCTGGAGATTCTGGCGGCGGTGCTGACCGACCCGACGTACCCGGCCGAGGAGGTGGCCACCGAGCGGGACCGCCTGGTCGACCACATCCAGGTCGCGCAGAGCCAGCCGGCCCACCTGGCCCGTACGGCGCTGCTGCACCGGATGTACGGCCGGCACCCGTACGCGGTGCAGACGCCCGAGCCGGAGCAGGTCAAGGGTGTCCGCCCGGCGCAGCTGCGGGCCCTGCACGCCGACCGGGTCCGCCCGGACGGCGCGGTGCTCGTGCTGGTCGGCGACCTCAACCCGGAGAAGGCGATCGACGCCGCCGAGAAGGCGCTGGGTGGCTGGATCGGCCCGAGCCGCGACGGCAACGTGCCGGCCACGCCCGAGCTGGAGCCCGGCCCGCTGCTGCTGGTCGACCGGCCCGGCGCGGTGCAGTCGTCGCTGCGGATGGCGCTGCCGGCGGTGTCCCGCACCGACCCGGAGTATGCGGCTCTGCAGCTGGCCAACATGGTCTTCGGCGGCTACTTCTCGTCGCGCTGGGTGGAGAACATCCGCGAGGACAAGGGCTACACGTACGGCCCGCACAGCTCGATCGAGCACTTCGTCGCCGGCTCCGCGCTGGTGGTGGCGGCCGAGGTGGCCACCGAGGTGACCGGCCCGGCAATGCTCGAGACCCTGTACGAGCTGGGCCGCGTGGCCAGCCTGCCGCCGGGCGAGGAGGAGCTGGAGCAGGCCCGCCGCTATGCCCTGGGCACCCTGCGGCTGGGCATGTCCACCCAGGCCGGGCTGGCCGGGCTGGCCAGCATCTACGCGAGCTTCGGCCTGCGGCTGGACTACTTGAGCGAGCACTCGGCGGCCCTGGCCGCGGCCACCCGTGAGCAGGTCACCGAGGCGGCGGCCAAGTATCTGGCGCCCTCGCAGGCGGTCACGGTGGTGCTCGGCGACGCCGACAAGGTCGAGGCACCGCTGGCCGCCCTGACCCCGGTGGAACGCGGGGCCGCGTGAGCGAGCCCGTGGCAGCGTCCGGCACCGGTGAGCAACCCGACGTGGGGGAGCAGCCGGGGCCGGCCGTCCCGCCGCTCGCCCGGACCAGCCTGGACCGGGCGGCGCACCACCGCACCGACGACGACTGGCTGGCCGAGGCCTGGAAGACCGGCCTGGTGCTGGTCATCGACATCGCGAAGGGCGGCCGGGCGCTGGTCACCGAGCGCCCGGACGGCACCCCGACGCTGGTGCTCGTCGGCGCCGACGCGGCGCCCGAGGGCGAGCGGCTGTTCCTGGGGGTGGATCCGGCCGGCGTGCCGATCTTCGCGATCGACGCCCCGTTGCCCGCGTCCGAAGACGCCGAGGCGCGCACGCTGCGCGACATCGGTGACCGCCTCGACCCGCGGGACGCCGGCATCCTGACCACCGCCGCGGCCCTGGGCAACTGGCATGCCAGCCACCGTTTCTCCCCGCGCAACGGCCAGCCCACCACGGTCATCGAGGCGGGCTGGTCCCGGGTGGATGCCGAGGGGCGGGCCATGTGGCCGCGTACCGACCCGGCGATGATCGTGCTGGTGCACGACGGTGTGCCGGGAGCGCAGGGCCGCTGCCTGCTGGGACACAACGCGGCCTGGCCCGAGACCGGAGGCGTCCGCCGGTTCTCCTGCCTGGCCGGTTACGTCGAGCCGGGCGAGTCCGCGGAGGCCGCCGTGGTGCGCGAGGTCCAGGAGGAGGTCGGCGTCCGGCTGCGGTCCTGGCAGTACGAGGGCAGCCAGTCCTGGCCGTACCCGGGCTCGCTGATGCTGGGCTACACCGCCGTGGCGGACCGGGAGCAGCCGATCACGGTGGATCCCGAGGAGATCGACGAGGCACGCTGGTTCACCCGCGAGGACATCACCCGGATGATCGCCGGCGACTACGTGGAGCCGGAGAGCGGCGTACGGATGAATCTGCCCATGCGGTCCTCGATCGCGTTTTATCTCGTTGAGCGATGGTTGGGCGATTTCCCCCGTTAAGGGATTCACATCTTTCTAATCAAAGGATTCTTCACACTCACTTAGCAACGAACGGGGGACACTCCAGCGTCTGGTAGAGCAGACACGGAGGAAGAGGTAGATAGATGTCCCTGCTTGCTGAGCAGACCTGGACGCCGATGACGGCCGAGGAACGCGCGCAGTTCGACCGCGACGGCTTCCTGGTCATCCCGGCGGTGCTGACCGAGGACGAGGTCGCGATCGCGCGCACCGCGATCCTGCGCACCAAGGAGAAGGTGGCCCGCGAGGGCGGTCTCGGTGCCAACGGCGCGCTGCACCAGCTCTCCGCGGTCACCAACAACCCGGAGCTGGCGTTCCTGCTGGATCACCCCAAGGCGTTCAAGTACATCTGGTCGATCCTCGGCTGGAACGTGCACGTCTACCACTCGCACGTGGATGTGCACCCGCAGATCCACGAGCAGCAGAAGGAATGGTGGCACTGGCACCAGGACGGCGGCCGGCAGAACCGTGAGCTGGAGACCGACCCGCGCCCGCGGATGTCGGTCAAGCTGGCCTACTGGCTGTCCGACGTGAGCGAGACCGGCCGGGGCAACTTCACCGTCCTGCCAGGCAGCCACTTGACCAACTGGCTGCCGGGCCCGCCGTCGCGCGGCGTCCCGTGGCCGCAGCCCGAGGGCGCACTGCAGATCACCGCCAACCCGGGCGACCTGGTCGTCTTCGACCGGCGGCTGTGGCACGCGCGCTCGGACAACTACTCGCCGATCACCCGGGTGGGCGCCTTCTTCGGCTACACCTACCGCTGGGTGGCCGGCCGCGACGAGGTCGCGGACCTGCCCAACACGCCCGAGTGGGCGTCGTTCACGCCGGTGCAGAAGCAGCTGCTCGGCGGGGCCGGCGACGGCAGCGGCGACCACGCCTGGGGCCACTACCCCGAGACCACCCCGCTCTACGGCGAGCTCAAGCGCCAGGGCCTTCTCGACTCGAGCGTCCCCGCGCTGATCCCGTGACGCGGACGGGGCCGGTCGCGATGCGACCGGCCCCCGCTGCGCCCCGGCTCCGCTAGGCGGAGATGGCGGCCAGGTGCTCCTTGACCTGCACGATCGACGGGTTCGTCAGCGCGGACCCGTCGTCGAAGCGCAGGGTCGGCACGGTCTGGTTACCGCCGTTGACACCCATCACGAACTCGGCCGACGCCGGGTCCTGCTCGATGTCGATGACGTCGTACTGGATGCCCTCCCGGTCGAGCTGCGACTTGAGCCGGTGACAGTAGCCACACCAGGACGTCGAGTACATGGTCAACATCGCACGGGATCCTTTCGGAGACATCACATGGCGGTACGCCATCACGTGAAACGTCGGACCGGGGTGCCATGATTCCCGGTTGTGACAGCCGAACGCGTGCTTGCCGGGCTCGACCCCGATCAGCGGCGGGCCGTGACCGCCCCCGCCGGGCCGGTCTGCATCCTCGCCGGGGCCGGCACGGGTAAGACCCGGGCCATCACCCACCGGATCGCCTACCGCACTCTCAAGGGCGAGATCAGCCCACGGCACATCCTCGCTGTCACGTTCACCGCCCGGGCTGCCGCCGAGATGCGCGCCCGCCTCACCGCCCTCGGCGCCGGCCGGGTGCAGGCCCGCACGTTCCACGCGGCGGCGCTGCGCCAGGTGCGCTACTTCGCCCCCCGGCTGCTCGAGGGCCGGGCGATGCCCGAGCTGGTCGAGAGCAAGGCCCGCCTCGTCGCCCTGGCGGCCAACCGGGTCGGCATCCGCGCCGACCGCACGGCGGCCCGGGACCTGGCCGGCGAGATCGAGTGGGCCAAGTCGTCCCTGGTCGAGCCGGGCGAATACGTGGTCGCCGCGGCCAAGGCGCTGCGCGAGCCGCCGTACGAGGCCGCCAAGGTCGCCGAGGTGTTCGGCGCGTACGAGGCACTCAAGCGCCGCCAGGGCGTCATCGACTTCGAGGACATGCTGCGCGCCGCGGTCTGGGGCATCGAGGAGCACTCCGACGTCGCCGAGCAGGTCCGCTCGCAGTACCGGCACTTCGTCGTCGACGAATACCAGGACGTCAACCCGCTCCAGCAGCGCCTGCTCGACGCCTGGCTGGGCGGGCGCGACGACATCACCGTGGTCGGCGACGCCAGCCAGACCATCTACTCGTTCACCGGCGCCACGTCGGCGTACCTGGTCGATTTCCCCCGCCAGCGCCGCGACGCGGTGGTCGTCCGCCTGGTCCGCGACTACCGCTCGACCCCCCAGGTCGTCGGCCTGGCCAACGCGGTGATCAAGCAGGCCCGCGGCACCGAGGCCAAGCTGCGCCTCGAACTGGTCGGCCAGCGCCCGCCCGGCGCCGAGCCGGACCTCAAGATCTTCCCGGACGAGCCGGCCGAGGCCGTCGCGGTCGCCCGTCGCTGCCGCGACCTCATCGGGGCGGGCACACCGGCCAGCGAGATCGCGGTGCTGTTCCGCACCAACGCACAGTCCGAGGCCTACGAGAAGGCGCTGGCCGAGCTGGAGGTGCCCTACGTCGTGCGCGGCGCCGAGCGCTTCTTCGAGCGCACCGAGGTGCGCCAGGCGATGATCGCGCTGCGCTCGGCCGTGCGGTCCACCCCGGGGGAGACCCCGCTGGTCCAGGCCGTCGTCGAGGCGCTCTCCGCGACCGGCTGGGCCCCCGACCAGCCCCCGCCGGGCGGGGCGCAGCGTGAGCAGTGGGAGGCCCTGGCGGCGCTGGTCGCCCTGGCCGAGGAGTACGCCCGCACGCCCGACCTGCTGCCGCTGGGCCAGGCCGGCGCGGTGCAGCACGACGTGTCCCTGTCGGCGTTCTGTGCGGAGCTCGCCCACCGCGCCGAGCAGCAGCACGCCCCCACGGTCGAGGGCGTGACGCTGGCCTCGCTGCACTCCGCCAAGGGTCTGGAGTGGGACGCCGTGTTCCTCGTCGGGCTGGCGGAGGGGACGCTGCCGACGACGTACGCGAAAACCCCCGAGCAGCTCGAGGAAGAACGCCGCCTGCTCTATGTCGGGGTGACCCGGGCCCGGCAGTGGCTCTGGCTGTCCTACGGCCAGAGCCGGTCGCCGGGCGGCCGCGCGCGGCGACCGTGCCGGTTCCTGCCGCAGCTGGGCAGCACCCGCACCGGGCTGGAAAAGGCAAGCGTCGCGGGCGGCAGTCGGAAACCCGTCAATCGCCGCAGCACGGTGGTCTCCTGCCGGATCTGCGGGGCGACGCTGATGGCCGGTGCCGACCGCAAGCTGGGCCGCTGCCCGACCTGCCCGTCGGACCTCGACGAGGAGCTGTACGAGCGCCTGCTGGCCTGGCGCGCGAGCACCGCCGCGGAGCAGAAAGTTCCTGCTTACGTGGTGTTCACAGATGCCACGATCGTGGCGATCGCCGAGCGCAAGCCGGCCACCGCGCCGGAGCTGCTGGCCATCGCCGGAATCGGCCCTCGCAAGCTGGGCCAGTACGGCGCCGCGGTGTTCGCTCTGGTGGGCGGCGAGAGCCTCGCGGAGCCGCCGTCAGAAAACTTTGAAAACTAGTCCCTTAATTCGTTTGCCCTCGCCCCGTGGCCGGGCTTAGCCTCAGTTCACACCTTGACGAGCACGGGTTAAAACCATGCTCATCAAGGGTCTGAAGAGCACGACTCGAGCGCAAGGCGATGGAGGAGGTGGCACCGGTGAAGCTCAACTACACGATCGAGCGACCGTCGACGCTGCTTGCTGCTGTCTGCGCTCCGTCCGTCTCGTGGCTGCCGGCATCCGCCCCCGTGGCGCTGCTGACCGCTGAGCGGGCTCCCGTTTCGCAGGCGCACCAGGTCCAGATCCAGGCCGAGCTGGTCCGGATCCTGGTTGATGTCGACGGAAGCAACGGGACCACTGGGTTCGTGGGCAGCAATGGCGTCGCCAAGCGCATGACGGCTGGTGCCAGCGGTGTCCCGCCTCGAGGAAGGCCGGTCTGAAAAGACCATCCGGCTCACCTCGAGGCCGCGGAACCCGTAACCGGGATCCGCGGCCTACTTTTTTGCCGGCTCACCGGCCGGTGCACGACCTGTATCGCGATCCAGAAGATCGAGAAGAAGAGAGAGGTGACCGGGCTTTATGAGTCTGGCGCTGGCCCCACTCGACGTGAGCGTCGAGCTCGAGGCAAACCTGCCCTGTCGGAAGTTCGACCCGGACCTTTGGTTCTCGGACTCCCCGGCCCAGCTGGAACTGGCCAAGTCGCTCTGCGGGGACTGCCCGCTGCGCGTCGAGTGCCTCGCCGGCGCGGTCGAGCGGAACGAGCCCTGGGGTGTCTGGGGCGGCGAGATCTTTGAGCGTGGCGCCGTCGTGCCGCGCAAGCGGCCCCGTGGCCGTCCCCGCAAGGTCGACGTCGCCCGCGACGCCGAGCTCCAGGTCGAGGTCGACGAGCGGCTCGCCGCGAACGGCCTCGAGTCCCGCAACTCGGTCCGCCTCGCGGCCTGAGACTTCCACCCACCAACCCCTGACCAGAGACGGAAAAACAAAGTCGTGAACACGAATGGAACCTCGAAGGTGAAACTCATCCACGAAGCGCTCTCACGCGCACGAATGCGTCGGCCTCAGGCCGACCTTCACCCTGAGGCACACCGACCCGCCCGTCAGATCGCGATGGAGGCCCGGCACCGGGCTGCCCGTGAACTGGGTGGACGCCTCTGAGCAATGAACCCGATGGGCCCGTCCGCGCAACCCGCGGGCGGGCCCCCTTTCTTTTGCTCGCTTTCAGATCAAGTGCTTTGTTGCCACGGTCCGTCGGGGTCCGGGCCGTCGCTCCCGCGGGGACCGGTCGCTTCGCTCCCTGCCAGGTGCTTGCATGGTCGCGCTCGCCGGGCTGCGCCCGGCACCCCTTACAGGTCAGGCCGGGTCGTCGGGGTCGGGGGCCAGGAGCTGGAACATGGCGTGGTCCTGCCACTCGCCGGCGATCTTCAAATACTTCGGGGCTGTGCCGAAGCAAATGAAGCCGTTGCGGGCGAGGACCTTCTGCGAGGCCGCGTTGTGCAACAGGGTGCCTGCTTCGATGCGGTGCAGCTTCAGATCCGCGAACGCAATGCGGGCGATCTCGCGTACGGCGGCGGTCGCCAAGCCGCGGCCGTTCGCGGCCGCGACCACCCAGTAGCCCAGGTTGGCGGACTGGAACGGGCCGCGGACGATGCCGGTGAGCGTGATCCGGCCGACCACCTGACGCCCGTCGAGGATGACGTGCGGCAGGGTCGTGCCCTCGGCGAAGCCGCGCAACAGAGAGGTGATCACCTCATGCTGGCCCGCCTCGGTGAAGTAGCTCTCGTCGCGCACCGGCTCCCACGGGGCGAGAAACTCTCGGTTGTCCCGCAGGGCGGCGCTCAGCGCGGGCGCGTCATCGAGGCGGATCAGGCGCGTGGTCACCGCAACGCGTCACGCGACCGGGGCGAAGCCGGGCAGCCACTTCTGCAGGATCGACCTGTACGGCGCTTGCGCCTCCAGCTGGCACAGCACGCCGATCGAGCCCAGCGTCACCCGGTGGATCAGCAGGTACGACGGCGGGAGGTTCAGTTTGCGGCTGAGCTGGAAGGCCGGTGACTTGGGGCGGGACAGCCGGGTCGCCTCGCCGCGGATCCAGGCGCGGGTGAAACGGAACTCGTCGACCGCCACCGGCTCGATCATCGGGCGCAGGAAGGCGAGCACCGCCTGGGCGTCCAGCTCGTCGTCCGGCTTGATGAAGCCCTCGTCCCGCAGCCCTTCGGCCACCCCGTGGGCGTCGCCGTCGAGGGCGAGCCGGACCAGCCGGCCGATCGGCTCCGGGTGGCCGTCAGGCAGCCGGGCCACCGCGCCGAAGTCGATGACGCCGAGCCGGCCGTCGGGCAGGATCCGGAAGTTGCCGGGGTGCGGATCGGCATGCAGCAGACCGGTCCGGGCGGGCGCCGAGAAGTGCAGCGTCGCCATCAGCCGGCCGGCCTCGTCGCGTTCCTCTTGGGTGCCCTCGCTGATCACCTTCGACAGCGGGATGCCCTCGACCCACTGGGTCACCAGCACCCGGGGCGCCGAGGCGACCACCCGCGGCACGAAGATCTCCGGGTCGTCGGCGTAGCCGGCGGCGAACGCGGTCTGGGCCTCCGCCTCCAGGGCGTAGTCGAGCTCTTCGGTGATCCGCTCGCGCAGCTCGGCGAGCAGCGGCTTCATGTCCATACCGGGCTGAATGATCTTGAACATGCCGGCCAGCCGGCTGAGCTGCTTGAGATCGGCCAGCAGCGCCTCACCGGCGCCCGGATACTGCACCTTGACCGCGACGTCGAGCGTCTTGGGCTTGGCGCCCTTGCGGCTGGGCGGCAGCTTCCACACCGCCCGGTGCACCTGACCGATGCTGGCCGCGGCGGCCGGGCTGTCGTCGAACTCGGCGAACTTGTCCCGCCAGTCGGCACCGAGCTGCTCAGCGAGCGCCTTGTGCACGTTGGCCACCGGCATCGGCGGGGCGGCCTCCTGCAGCTTGGTTAGCGCCTGCCGGTACGGCCCGGCCATCTCCTCGGGCATCGCGGCCTCGAAGACCGACAGCGCCTGCCCGAACTTCATCGCCCCGCCCTTGAGCTGGCCGAGGACGCTGAACAGCTGCTCGGCGGTGCGCTGCTGGATGTCGGCGGAGATGACGTCCGTCGCGATGCCCGTCACCCGCTTGCCGAGGCCGAGCACGGTGCGCCCGGCGAAGCCGAGGGGCAGTGCGGCGAGCTTGGCGGTGCGGGACGCTGCACGACGCGGAATGTCGGTCACCAGATCATTGTGACCGACGCGGCGCGGATCAACCGCTCCCGCGGCTCTTGTTCGAGCCGGGACGTGCCAAAAGTCCGATCACTGCCCATCAATGACGTCCCGCTGTGACCCACGCCTCCTTTCCGCCGATGGTCGCGCCGGCCGTGTCGGCCGCCCGCGAGGGCGGTGGTGGGTGTGTCGGCGGGTGGAGTGGGTGCCGGGTGGATGGCGGAGGTGGCCCGGGGCGGTGCTGGCCACTCCGCATCGATTGGGCCGGCTGGGCCGGCTGTCCGGGCGCGGCGGGGGTCGGGTGGCTCGGCGGGGGCGGCTGCATCGGCAGGAGGGGGGGGGTGGCCGGGTGGGGCGGCGGGGGTGGCC
>NZ_JBEZGQ010000084.1:0-15995 GCF_040650095.1 Actinoplanes sp. NPDC048791
GCCGGCACAGCTGGCTCGGTCCCGGGCGCAGTCGCACCAGCCGAGTTCGGCGGCCAGGCCGCGGGCGGTCACGACGAGCTCGATCGCCCACCGGGACGGGTGGTGGGCGCGCCACAGCATCGACCACGGGTAGCTCGGCACCGACGGGTCGAGCGGGCGCCAGACCAGCTCGGCCGACACGCCCGCCGTCGACTCGGGCGTGCAGAGCACGCAGCGGCCCTGCAACACCAGGTCCACGGCCGCGCGCAGCGTCTGCACGCTGCCCGTGAACAGGGTCGGGAAGAAGCCCGCGGACCGGCACACCTCCGCGACGAAGCCGTTGAACTCGGGCGCCTGGTCCTCGTCGGCGAGCAGCAGCGTCTCGCCGCGCAGGTCGCTGACCGGGACGTGGCTCAGGGCGGCGTACGGGTGCCCGGCCGGGACCAGCACGCCCAGCGGATCAAGCCGGAAGATCTCCGCGGCGATCTCCGGCGCCGCTCCCGGCAGCCGCCCGATGCCCACGTCGAGCCGGCCGTCGGCGAGCAGCCGGCACTGCTCCGGTACGCCCGCGAGCACCTGGTGGATCTCCAGCTCGGGGTGGCGGGCCTGCACCGCGCGCAACACCGGGCGTACGGCGTCGTAGCCCTCGTCGAGCACCCCGACCCGCAGCGTCGGCGCGGCGAGCGCCATGCCCTGGGCCAGTACGGCGGCCCGGTCGACGTGCTCGACGATCTGCCGGGCCTCGATCAGGAAGCGGGCGCCGGCCGGGGTGAGGGCGACGTGCCGGGTGGTCCGGTCGACCAGCAGCACGCCGACCGCGCGTTCGAGGCGTTGCACCTGGGCGCTGAGCGCCGAGGGGACGATGTGCTCGCGGGCGGCGGCCCGGCCGAAGTGCAGTTCCTCGGCCAGGGTGACGAAATAGCGCAGCTGGCGCAGCTCGATGCGGTTGCCGCCGACTGTGTCGGAGACGGCGCGGAGAGCGGTGTGCCGGGGCAGGGTGCTCATGGTGCGACCTCCTCGATGACCCCGCTCATCCCATCGATACGTCCCTCGCAGTGTTATCGCTAACATTCACGTAGTCAAGCCGTAACAGAGTGGCAACATGACCCCCCACAGACCGTTGTTAGCGGTCACATGAGGAACGCCGTCGTTCCAATAGTTGATATAGTCGACCGAGTTAGTAGACAAGGCAGGGATTCTCGCCGAAACTCGACCGATGGATCTCACCCTGGCGCTCGCCGGACTCGGCGTCGGCATCGTGGTCGGACTCACCGGCATGGGCGGCGGCGCCCTGATGACCCCCATCCTGGTCCTGGTCTTCGGCGTCCCGCCGGTCGCCGCGGTCTCCAGCGACCTGGCGGCCAGCGCGGTGATGAAGCCGTTCGGCGGCTGGGTGCACGCCCGCCGCGGCACGGTGAACTGGCGCCTCGTCGCCTGGCTCTGCGCCGGCAGCATCCCCAGCGCCTTCCTCGGCGTCCTGCTGCTGCGCCTGCTCGGCGACGACGAGACCGTCCAGCACACGATCAAGATCGCCCTCGGCGGCGCACTGCTGCTGGCCGCGGGCGGCATGCTGCTCAAGGCCTGGGTGACCCGGCACCAGCGCGGCGACGGCCCGGCCGAGCCGATCACGGTACGCCCGATCCCCACCCTGCTGGTCGGCGTCGGCGGCGGCCTGATCGTGGGCCTGACCTCGGTCGGCTCCGGCTCCCTGATCATCGTGGCCCTGCTGGCGCTGTACCCGAAACTGCGCGCCAACGACCTGGTCGGCACCGACCTGATCCAGGCCATCCCGCTGGTCATCTCGGCGGCGGTGGGCCACGCCCTCTTCGGCGACCTGCACCTGGACATCGCGGGCGCGGTCCTGATCGGCTCGATCCCGGGCGTCCTGCTGGGCGCGCGGATCTCGTCACGGGCGCCGGGCGGCATCGTACGGGCGGCGCTGGTGATCGTGCTGCTGGCGAGCGCGCTGAAGCTGCTGGACGTGCCGACTGCGGCGGTGGGTGTGATCACCGGTACGGCGGTCCTCGTCACGATCGGACTGGCGATCTGGCGGCGGAACCGCCGGCCGGCCGCCACCGCGCCGAGCCAGAGCGGGGCGACGGAGGACGAGCCTCAGGAGAGCGTGAGCGCCCGCTGAGCCGGGTCAGATCGCGTACTTGCGGAGCAGATCGTTGATCATGCTCAGGTGCGCGACCGTGTTGTCCGGGAGCGGATCGGGGTTGAAGTGCATGACCGCGTTGCGGACCGTGCGAATCGCGTTGATCCTGGCCACGAACGTCGCCCGGTCCAGCGGCAGGCCGAGCTTCGCCCACAGGGCCGGATTCTCCAGGATCCGCTGGTAGTCCCCCATGGCCATGTCGTCGTGCGACTTGATCCTGTTGCCGGACGGATCGCAGGCGGCGACCACCTCGGCGAGGGTGATCTTGCGGATGATGATCCGGCGCAGCAGCCGGTCGAGATCGCCGATGAGGATGAACGGGTTCGCCATCTCGCCGTAGCGACCCGCGACGTCCGCGGCCGTGACGATGCCGGCGATCTCGTTCGATTCGTTGCGGACGAACAGGAAGCCGCGGCGACGTAGCTCCTCGAGGACGGTCAGCAGGTCCGACCGGTAGCTGACGTCACGCGCCGGCACGATGGCATCGGCCAGCACGGCGTGTGGATCGTCGAGCAGCGCCTGGGCGATCGACTGCCAGGTCACCGCGCCGCGCAGGTTGTGCCGGCCGGACAGCACCGCGAGCTGGGAATAGTCATTGAGCAGGAGTTTCGTCTTGGCTTCCTCGAGGGTCGCGGTCGGCTTCACCGACTCGGCCCCGGCGAGCGCCGACGCGAGGTTGCCCACCATGAGGCCGATGTAGCGCGACTCGGCCTCGTCCTCGTCGTCCGCCGGCGTGACCGCGGCCTCGACCGCTTCGTCGGTCTCCTGGTCAGCCTCCTGCGCCGCGGTGATGATCGTGACGCGGGTCTCCAGCGTCACGCTGCGGAAGTTCGGCCGAGTGGCGAGGCCGTGGTTGGCCAGGTCCGCCTCGATGCGGACGATCTGGTCACCCCGGTCCCTGGCTCCCCAGAAGGAGAGCAACTCGCGGACCGAGATGCGCTCCGGTGCGTCGCCCTCCGCGCGAACCCGGGCCGTCCGCAGCCACTCGTGCACCTGCGCCGGTGATCCCACCTCGTCGTCGGAGACCTCGGCCTCCTCGACGGTGTCGGCCACGGCCTGGTCGAGCAGGTCCTGGCGCAGCGCGTCCAGGGAGGCGCCGGTCGACTCGAGCACCCAGGCGTGCCAGCCGTCCACCGCTCGCATGTTCGCGGCCACCATGGCGGCGCGCGACGGCGAGCGGTACTCGTCGCCGTCCGCCAAGCGCAGCCGCCCGGACTCCAGGACCTCGGCGACGTAGGTCCGGCCCATCCGCGGCCGGCTGAAGCGGACTCGTTCGCCGGGCTTGAGCAGCCCGGCGGCGATGAGATCGGCCAGGGTCACCCGCCGCCCGTCCAGCAGATGCATGGTGCGGCCCGCCTCATCGGTCATCAGGGCCGCAGACCTTCGTACTTCCGGCGGGCACCGGCTGCTTGATCCACCAACCGGCCTTGGATCTGAGCGACCTTGAGCGAGGACGGCATGTCCAGGTTGAGGTATCTACCCAGAGCAAGCAGGTCATTTTTGATCAACTTCTTACCGTTCAATCGCACAGCCGCCAGGTAGGCCAGGCCGTCATTGGTCGTCTCCTGCTTACGCAGGCCCTCCACGATCTCGGCGTAATCGCCGGTCGTGTCCTGCTGAACCGAGGGTTGCGGGGCCTGTCGGGTCGGGCGGCTGCTCGCGACAGGAGCGGCCGGCGCCGGCTCAGCCGCACCGCCCACCGTGAGCGGGATCCGGCCGTCGGCGATACCCGCGAGCTGGTCCGCCGGCAGGCGAAGCAGGAAACCGGTCACCTGGTGCACGAGCTTGAGCAAGCTGTGCAGGTCAGTGCTCACGATCGGGGCCCTCCGGAAGCGATGGCCGCGACGAACTCCTCCGAGAGCGCCCGCAGTTCGCGGCTCACGGGATCGTTCAGCGGGGCGGTCAGTACGGCGGGCACGCCGTCGCGGCCCGCTTCGGCGAAGTAGGTCGGGCTGTTGCGAATGGTCGCCTCGAAAACCGGCACCTCGCCGACCGCGCGGACCTCGTCGATCTGCATACGCTGGCTGCCGATCGGCTTACCGGCGTAGATCTGCGTCATGGTGAACGCCACACCGGCGATGTGCGGATCGATACGTTCGCCGGCTGCACCGGCGCCCGGCGCATGCCCGACATAGTCGTTGTATTCCTCGACGAGTTTGGCGACGCTGTGCTTGAGATAGCCGATTCCCAGGGTGGACAGATAATCGGCTTTGGCCGGCACCAGCAGATAGTCGCTGGCCACGATGGCGGTCTTGGTCACCAACCCGAAATTCGGCGGGCAGTCGATCAGCACGATGTCGTAGCCGCCGAAGGCCGGGGACCGCAACGCCTCGGCGAGACAGCCGTGCAGGCGCAGAAACTTGCGCTTGTTCTCAGCCAGGGTGACACCGCCACCGAGCCGCGCGGCCATGTGCAGGTCGACGTCGATGAGGGCGAGGTGCGAGGAGATCAGATCGAGCTGGCCGGCGCTGTCCTTGAGCACCTCGTTCACCCGCTCCGGCGTGAGGATCAGCTCGTCGAGCCGGATGCTCTGACCGGGCATGTCCCCGTCGTACCAGCGCTGAATGGTCCGGGTGTCCCGCAGGTCGGCGTTCCACTCCTCGACGGAGAAGAACGAGAACGTGAGGTTGGTCTGCGGATCGAGATCGATCATCAGGACGCGGTAGCCGCCACTGGCTATCTCGGCGGCGAGATTGGCGGTGAGCGTGGTTTTCCCCACGCCACCCTTGTAATTCATCACGGACACCACGTGCACGAGTGACCCCCAGGATCCTGCGCCGGAAATCCAGTCCACCATCGATTTCCGGTGCCGGGCAAACCTGCGGTAGCCGCGCGGAAGAGATTCAGTAGGAGCGATGAACGCCCGCTCCGGCCCGGCGGCTGTCGTTACTCGTAGTCGGAGCGTTGGTCCGCGATGATGCCGATGGTCAGGATGACAGCGGCGATCACCACCGGCCACAGGACCGCGCCGGTGAAGCTGCCGACAGCGCTCTCCGCCCGGGCCCGGCGTTGATGCCACTGACCCAGCAGGATGCAGACAACCAGGCCCGAGGCGACGGCCAGCCAGGCCACGGCGACGTGCCGCACCACGGCGGCGAGGAGCAGCAGCGTCAGCCAGACGACCAGAGATTGCCCGAGGCCGTGAGCCAAACGATCTCTGCGCACCCCGCCCCGGTCGCGGGGAAATTTCCCCCCGGGCGGGGGCGGCCCCTGCGGGGTGCCGCCGCGCTACAGCGGACCGCCTACCGCGGGACCACGCTTTCGATGGACCATTCGCGCCAGCCGTCCAGCTTGTCGGAGGCCGTCTGGAGCTGGTCCGCCACCGGACCCGGGCCCGTAGAGCCCGCCGTCGTCCGGGCCGCCAGGGCCGAGCGGACGCTGAGCACCTCGCGCACCGACGGGTCGAGATGTTCGCTGACCGTCTTCAGGTCCTCGTCCGAGACGTCCTCCAGCTCACATTCGCGGGCCGCGCACAGCGCCACCAGGCGGCCGGTGATCTCGTGGGCGTCGCGGAACGGGACGTGCCGGCGGACCAGCCAGTCCGCCACCTCGGTGGCCAGGGAGAAGCCGATCGGGGCGGCCGCGGCGAGGCGGTCCACCCGTACCGTCATGGTCGAGATCATTCCGGCCAGCGCGGGGAGCAGCAGCTGGAGCGTGTCGATCGCGTCGAAGGCCGGCTCCTTGTCCTCCTGCATGTCGCGGTCGTAGGTCAGCGGCAGGCCCTTGAGCATGGTCAGCACCGCGACCAGGCCGCCGATGAGCCGGCCCGCCTTACCCCGGGCCAGCTCCGCGATGTCCGCGTTCTTCTTCTGCGGCATGATCGACGAGCCGGTGGCGAACGCGTCGTCGAGGATCACCCAGCCGAACTCCTGCGAGGTCCAGAGGACCACCTCCTCGCCGAGGCGGGACAGGTGCACGCCGATCAGGCCGGTGATGAAGAGGAACTCGGCGACGAAGTCGCGGTCCGACACCGCGTCCATCGAGTTCTGCGCCGGGGCCTTGAAGCCCAGCTCCTTGGCCACCGCGCCCGGGTCCAGCGGCAGCGACGAGCCGGCCAGCGCGCCCGAGCCCAGCGGGGAGATCGCCGTCCGGGCGTCCCAGTCGCGCAGCCGGTCCAGGTCGCGCAGCAGCGGCTGGACGTGGGCCAGCAGCCAGTGGCCGAAGCTCACCGGCTGGGCGTGCTGCAGGTGGGTCATGCCCGGCGCCGGCGTGTCGAGGTGCCGGCCGGCCTGCTCCAGCAGCGCGTCGGCCAGCTCGACCACCGCGGCGGCCACCCCGCGGGCGTGGTCGCGCAGGTACATCCGCAGGTCGGTGGCGACCTGGTCGTTGCGGGAACGGCCCGCGCGCAGCTTGCCGCCCAGGGTGCCGAGGCGTTCCAGCAGGCCGCGTTCCAGGGCGGTGTGCACGTCCTCGTCCTCGACGGTCGGGCGGAACTCCCCCGCCGCGCACGCCGACTCCAGATCGTCCAGCGCGGCCAGCATCTGGCCGAGCTCGTCCGCGTCGAGCAGACCCGCGCCGGCCAGGACGCGGGCGTGGGCCCGCGAGGCCGCGATGTCGTACGGGGCCAGGCGCCAGTCGAAATGCACGCTCACGCTCAGCCGGGCCAGGGCCTCCGCCGGTCCGCCGGCGAAACGGCCACCCCACAGCCTGGTCGGACCTTCGGTCTCCGGCACGCGCTCACTCCTTCAATTCGGTTCGGGTGACCCACGATAGGGTCCGTCCCATGACGCTCGACCTGCACGATGATGTTGTCTCATTGACCCGCGCGCTCTGCGACATCCCCTCGGTCAGCGGCGACGAGGGCAATCTCGCCGACGCCGTGGAGGCCTCCCTGCGCAAGCTGGGACACCTCGAGGTGCTGCGCGACGGCGACGCCCTGGTGGCTCGCACGAACCTGGGCCGGGACAAGCGGATCGTGCTCGCCGGGCACCTGGACACCGTACCGATCAAGGACAATCTTCCCACCTGGACCACCGGCGAGGGCGACGCCCAGCTCCTGCACGGGCGCGGCACCTGCGACATGAAGGCCGGCCTGGCCACCCAGCTGCGCATCGCCGCGACCGTCACCGAGCCGCGCCACGACCTCACCTTCGTCTGCTACGACAACGAGGAGGTCGCCTCGGTCAAGAACGGGCTCGGCCGGCTCGTGCGCAACCACCCCGACTGGCTGGCCGGCGACTTCGCCATCCTGGGCGAGCCCTCCAACAGCGGCGTCGAGGGCGGCTGCCAGGGCACCATGCGGGTTCGGATCACGCTGAAGGGCAAGGCCGCGCACACCGCCCGGGCCTGGCGCGGGATCAACGCGATCCACGCCGCCGCCCCCGTGCTGGCCATCCTCAACGCGTACGAGCCGCGGCGCCCGTTCGTCGACGGCCTGCAGTACCACGAGGGCCTCAACGCCGTGAACATCCAGGGCGGCATCGCCGGCAACGTGCTGCCCGACGAGTGCGTCATCGACATCAACCACCGGTTCGCGCCGGACCGCAGCGTCGACGAGGCCTACGCGTACCTGCGGGAGGTCTTCGCCGGCTACGAGCTGGAGATCCGCGACCAGGCCCCGGGCGCGCGCCCGGGCCTCGACCAGCCGGCGGCGGCCGAGTTCCTGGCCGTGGTCGGCAAGGAGCCGGCGCCGAAGTTCGGCTGGACGGACGTGGCCCGCTTCGCCGAACTCGGCATCCCGGCGGTCAACTACGCCCCGGGCGACCCGCTGCTGGCCCACACCGACGAGGAGTACGTCCCCGTCGCGGAGATCCGCGAATGCGAGCGAGTGCTGGCCGCCTGGTTGAGCTGAGAGCCAGAGCATCCTCCCGGTACGGGGATGACGCGTCGACAACCGCAAACACCACTCTCCCGCCCCCACCGGCGACCTGAGCGCCGGGTCACCGCAGTACCGCACCGCCGGGCGAAGACGGTGGCAAGGCTGCGGTCGCACACCCGGCCGGCCGGGCGGAGACGAGCACGGACCGCAACGCCAAACCACCCGAGCAGACAGATCTTGGTAACCGGTGGCCCCTGCCACGGCCGGCCACCACCAAGATCTCCCGGTCAACCCGCACCCCCGTCACGCGTCGTCACACCCGCCGCCGTCCGGTCGCCCGTAGCCCGGGCAACGCACCGTGCGGGCTGGACAAGCCCGGACAAGAACCGCGGCTGTGGCCGACCCACCAGGCCGTTCGGCGACGCCGAGCAACGCCCCTCATGGCCGGGCATCCCACGATCCGGCCACGTGCAGGGCCGGCGCGCGGGAGGTGTGCTCTCCCGGAGCCTGCCCACAGTCCTCGGCCGGCGGTGCGGCACCGCGGTGACCCGCCGGTCAGCTCGCCGGTAGGGCAGGGAGGTGGTGGTTGCGGTTGTCGACGCCTTCTCCCCGTACCAGGGAAATGTCATTTGTCGTGTGCAGCGGCGTTTTTGGCGATTGCGCCCGGAATCGCGTACATGTGGGCGAAGGCGCGGGCCTGCTCGCCGGTCCACAGCGACGAGCCGTAGCCGTAGACGACGCCCTGCCGGGTCGCCGCGTCCAGCAGGCTGTACGGGCTGCGGCTGCCCAGCGGGATCACGTTGCCCTTCTGCAGCCGGATCCGCACCTCGCCGGTGACCCGGGTCTGGCTGGAGTCCAGGAACGCCCGGAAGTCGTCCAGGATCGGGTCGTAGTAGACGGCCTCGTGCAGCAGGTCGCCGTACGTGTTGCCGAGCTGGAGCTTGGTGGCCTGCTGCCGGTTGCTCAGGGTGAGGCGCTCCAGCTCGCGGTGCGCCGCGATCAGGGTGAGCATGCCGGGGGCCTCGAAGCCGACCCGGGCCAGGTTGCCGACCATGGTCGAGCCCATGTGGATGCCCCGTCCGACGCCGTGCTCGGCGGCCAGGGTGTTCAGTGAGCGCAGGATCGCGTAGTTCGGCGCGTCCGGGCCGGTCCCCTCGATCGGGGTGCCGTCCAGGGTCGTCGCCGAGGTCACCTCGCCCTTCTCGAACGCCAGGATCAGCTCGATGCCGTCCGCGGGAGCGTCGTTGATGGACTTCGTGCTCTCCCAGGCCTCCTCGGGCAGGTAGTCCCAGGAGCCGTAGGTCTCCTTGCCGCCGATCGAGGTGCCGATCAGACCCTCGTTGATCGAGTACGTGGTGACCTTGTCGCTGGTCTCGAAACCGTGCTGCCGCAGGAAGTCCCGCTCGAACTCGCGGGTCAGCCGCTCGTCGCGGATCGGGGTGATGATCTCCAGCTGCGGGGCCAGCGCGCGGATCACCGAGTCGTAGCGCACGTGGTCGGCGCCCGCGCCGGTGGAGCCGTGCGCGATCGCGTCGGCGCCGTTGTCCAGCGCGCACTGCACGACCTTCTCCGCCTGGACCAGCCGCTCCGCGCCGACGCAGGACGGGTAGCCGCCGTTGCGCAGGTAGTTCGCCTTGATCGCGTACGTGACCACGCGGGCGTACAGCTCCTCGCGGGCGTCGATGACGAAGTGCCGCGCCGAGCCCAGCTCCTCCGCGCGGGCCCGGACGACGTCACCCTCGCCGCTGTGCAGGCCGCCGGTGTCGACGTTGGCGGTGAGCACCTCCCAGCCCTGCTCGCGCAGGGAGACCAGGGCGTACGAGGTGTCGAGGCCACCGGAGAAGGCGAGGACGATCTTGCGCTTGGACATCAGGATTTCCTTAATCAGGGCACAGGCTTATCAGGACGCGGGGATCTCGAGGATGGGCACGTACGTCCGGCCCTCCTGGACGAGGTGGCCGGGGGCGAGCACGTAGTACGTGCACTCGCGGGCCTCGATGGCCTTCTGCATGGCCCGCTGCCGCTCGTAGTCGAACGGGTCGAGCAGGAACGACGGCTCCGGCTCGGGCCCGGTGACCGGCACGGTGAAGTCGTTCTCGTAGACGAACGAGCCGGGCGAGGTGTGGAACGGCACGGTCGCCACCATGATGCGCAGCCGGCCGAAACGGGTGTGCACCCGCAGGGCGCTGTTGTCGTACTGGGTGACGCCGTCGAGCTTCTGCGCCTGGTACGCCGACAGCGCCAGCGCCTTGAGCGCCTTGCCCAGCCCGACGCTGGTCCACAGTGACCACAGCGACCAGCCGACCCAGGTGCCGGGGGCCGCACTGGGCGCGGCGCAGTAGCCGGCGATCGGGATCGGGCCGTTGTAGTCGCTCTGCTTGGCCTTGTCGAACACCGCCCGCATGTGGCGCTTGGCGTCCGCGTCGAAGGCGCTGGTCTCCAGCACCTCGGTGAACGACGACTGCGGCAGCGCGGCGATGACCGCGGCCGAGGGCATCAGGATCAGGTCGACCATCACCCACTGCGGCATCGGGATGCCCCGGTCGCCGAACGCGATGCCGTTCATCACGTTGAACAGGTTGAGGAAGGCGCCGGTGTCCCAGCCCTTGTCCTCGGTCGTGTCGGTGAAGTCCAGCCAGCTCAGCTTGTGGCCGTACGGGGCCTCGTTGAGGAACGGCCGCAGCGACTCGTTGGACGCCAGGTAGAACTCCAGCCCGTGGTTCAGGAGCTTCTGCATGTTGTCGGCGAAGCCGGGGAAGTGTGCCTCGACGGCGGTCATGGTTGGCTCCCTTCGGGGTCGGCACGGCTCCAGGCCGTGAGCTTCTCGGCGAGCGCGGCGCCCGGCCCGTCGCCGGAGTCGCGGGCCACCACCAGGATGGTGTCGTCGCCGGCGATGGTGCCGACGACGTCGGGCAGGCCCGAGCGGTCCAGGGCGCTGGCCAGGAACTGGGCCGCGCCCGGAGGCACCCGCAGCACCACCAGGTTGCCGCTGACGTCGACCGAGTTGAGCAGTTCGCGCAGCAGCCGGATGAGCCGGGCCGGGGCCTGCTCGACCGGGCGCAGAGCGGGCAGCCCGTCCTCGGGGATGACGTAGACCCCGCCGACCTTGACCGCCCGCAGCTCCTCCAGGTCGCGCGACAGCGTCGCCTGGGTGACCTGGACGCCGTCGACGGCCAGCAGGTCGGCCAGTTCGGTCTGCGACCGCACGGCCTTGTCCCGCACCAGCTCGACGATCCGCGCGTGCCGCGCCGCCCGCGTGCCCGGCCCGGTCATGACTGCTGGTCCAGCAACCAGGTCAGCAGGGCCTTCTGGGCGTGCAGGCGGTTCTCGGCCTGGTCGAAGACCGCGCTCTGGGCGCCGTCCATCACCTCGTCGGTGATCTCCTCGCCGCGGTGCGCCGGCAGGCAGTGCAGCACGATCGCGTCGGGCGCGGCCGCGGCCAGCAGGTCCTTGTTGATCTGGTACGGCCGGAACGGCGTGTGCCGGTCGATCCCGTCGTCCTCCATGCCCATCGACGTCCACGCGTCGGTGGCCAGCACGTGCGCGCCGGTGGCCGCCTCGCGCGGGTCACGCAGCACAGCGACGGAACCACCGGTGCCCGCTGCGATCTCCGCAGCTCGGGCCACCACGGCCGGGTCCGGGTCGAAGCCCTCCGGACCGGCGACCCGTACGTGCAGGCCCGCGGTCGCGCCGGCCAGCAGGTACGAGTGGGCCATGTTGTTGGCGGCGTCGCCCACGTAGGTCAGCGTGCGCCCGGCGGTGGTGCCCAGCCGCTCGCGGATCGTCTGCAGGTCGGCCAGCAGCTGGCAGGGGTGGAAGCCGTCGGTGAGCGCGTTGACCACCGGTACGTGCACGTCGGAGGCCAGCTCGGCCAGCCGCTCGTCGCCGGAGGTCCGGAACACGATCGCGGACACGTACCGGGAGACGACCCGGCCCGCGTCCAGCAGCGACTCACCGCGGCCGAAGTGGGTGGCCTGGGTGTCCACCACGATGGCGTTGCCGCCCAGCTCGGGGATGCCGGTCTCGAACGACAGCCGGGTGCGCAGGCTGACCTTGTCGAAGAACACGGCGACCGACCGGGGGCCCTCCAGCGGCCGGTACGCGAACCGGTCGGCCTTCATCGCGGCGGCCAGGTCGAGCACCGCGCTCTGCTCGGCGGGCGACAGATCGTCGTCCCGCAGGAAGTGGCGGGTCATAGCTGAGCTCCCTTTGTCGTGCCCTTCTGGCCCTCGCGGTCACGGCGGTCGACCAGCGCCGGCAAGCGACGCTCGGTGCAGGCGGTCACGACAGAGCCTCCCCGAGCGCCGCGACGAACGCCTCGGCCTGCTCGGTGGTCAGGATCAGCGGCGGGGCGAGCCGGATCACGTCGGGCTGGATCGGATTCACCAGGAAACCCGCCTCCTGCAAGGACTTCGCCACCGCGGCCGAGACCGGCGCGGTGAGCTCGATGCCGAGCAGCAGCCCGGCGCCCCGGACCCCGGCGATCGCCGGGCTGTGCAGGCCCTCGACGCCGCGCCGGATCAGCTCACCGACCCGCTTGACGTGATCGAGCAGGCCCTCGCCGGCGATGGTCCGGATGACGGCCAGGCCGGCCGCGCAGCTGACCGGGTTCCCGCCGAAGGTGGTGCCGTGCGAGCCGGGACCGAACAGCTCCCCGGCCTTGCCGAAGGCGATGCAGGCGCCCAGCGGCAGGCCGCCGCCGAGCCCCTTGGCCAGCGTCACGACGTCGGGCTCGACGCCCTCGCTCTGGTGGTGGAACCAGTGCCCGGTGCGCCCGATGCCGGTCTGCACCTCGTCGAGCACCAGCAGCGTGCCGGTGGCGGTGCAGATCTCCCGGGCCGCGGCCAGGTAACCGGGCGGCGGCACGACCACGCCCATCTCACCCTGGATCGGTTCGAGGATGAGCATGGCGGTCTGGGTGGTGACGGCCGCGCGCAGGGCTTCGGTATCGCCGTACGGGACGTGGGTGACCTCTCCCGGCAGCGGCCGGAACGGCTCACGCTTGCCGGGCTGACCGGTCAGGGCGAGCGCCCCCATCGTGCGGCCGTGGAAGCCGCCCTCGGTGGCGACCACGTGGGTGCGACCGGTGAGCCGGGACAGCTTGAACGCGGCCTCGTTGGCCTCCGCGCCCGAGTTGCTGAAGATGACCCGGCCCGGGCGCCCGGCCAGGGCCAGCAGCAGCTCGGCCAGGGCCAGCGGCGGCTCGGCGATGTAGAGGTTGGAGACGTGGCCCAGGGTGGCGACCTGCTGGGAGACCGCGGCGACGATGGCCGGGTGGGCGTGGCCCAGGGCGTTCACCGCGATGCCGCCGAGCAGGTCGACGTACTCCTTGCCGTCCTCGCCGACCACGACGGCGCCGGAGCCGCTGATCAGGCCGAGCGACGGCGTGCCGTAGTTGTTCATCATGCTCTGCGACCACCGGTCCGACAATGACGTCATGACGGACTCTCCGGTTGCTTCGCTGCGCTCACGACCATCGTGCCGAATCCTTCCGAGGTGAACACTTCGAGCAGCGTCGAGTGCGGCACGCGGCCGTCGACCACGTGCGCCGCGGGGACGCCGCCCTGCACCGCCCGCAGGCACGCCTCCATCTTCGGCACCATGCCGGACTGGAGGCTGGGCAGCAGCTTCTCCAGGGCGTCGGTGTCGATCTGCGAGGTGAGCGAGGAGGTGTCGGGCCAGTTGGTGTAGAGGCCGGGCACGTCGGTGAGCACGACCAGCTTGCGGGCGCCGAGGGCGACGGCGAGGGCGGCCGCGGCGGTGTCGGCGTTGACGTTGTGCACCAGGCCGTCGGCGTCGGGCGCGACGGTGGCGACGACCGGGATGCGCCCGGCGGCGATCAGGTCGTCCACGGCCGAGGTGTCGACCTGCGCGACGTCACCGACCTGGCCGATGTCGACCGGCTCACCGTCGACCACCGCGGCCCGGCGGACGGCGGTGAACAGCCGGGCGTCCTCACCGGACAGACCGACGGCGAACGGGCCGTGCTCGTTGATCAGGCCGACCAGCTCGCGGCCGACCTGGCCGACCAGCACCATCCGCACGACGTCCATCGCCTCGGGCGTGGTGACCCGCAGGCCGCCGCGGAACTCGCTCTCGATGCCGAGTTTGCCGAGCATCGAGGAGATCTGCGGGCCGCCGCCGTGCACCACGACCGGCTTGATCCCGGCGTACCGCAGGAAGACCATGTCGGCGGCGAAGGCCCGCTGCAGCTCGGGGTCGATCATCGCGTTGCCGCCGTACTTGATGACGACGGTGGTGCCGTGGAAGCGTTCCAGCCAGGGCAGGGCCTCGATCAGGATGGCGGCCTTGTCGGAAGCGTTCACGAGCTGTACGCCGAGTTCTCGTGCACGTACGCGTGCGACAGGTCGGTGGTGCGGATCGTCGCGCTCATCTCACCCTCGTGCAGGTGCACGGTGATGGTCACGTCCCGGCCGCTCAGGTCCACCTTGGACCGGTCCTCGGCGGCGGCCCCGCCCCGGCACACCCACACACCGTTGACGGCGACGTCGATGCGGTCCGGCGCGAACGCCGCGGCCGTGGTGCCGACCGCGGCCAGGATCCGGCCCCAGTTAGGGTCGTTGCCGAACAGCGCGGTCTTGACCAGGTTGTTGCGGGCGACCGTACGCCCGACCTCGACCGCGTCGGCCTCGCTGGCCGCGCCCAGCACCTCGATGGCGATGTGCTTGGTGGCGCCCTCGGCGTCGTCGATCAGCTGACGGGCCAGGTCGTCGCAGACGGCGGTGACCGCGGCGGTCAGCTCCTCCTGCGTCGGCTGGACGTCGGAGGCGCCGCTGGCCAGCAGCAGCACGGTGTCGTTGGTGGACATGCAGCCGTCGGCGTCGATCCGGTCGAAGGTCAGCCGGGTCGCCTCGCGCAGGGCGGTGTCCAGCGCCTCGGAGCCGGCGACCGCGTCGGTGGTGAGCACGACCAGCATGGTGGCCAGGGCGGGGGCGAGCATCCCGGCGCCCTTGGCGATGCCGCCGACCGACCAGCCCTCGCCGTGCGCGACCGCGTTCTTGGCCACGGTGTCGGTGGTCATGATGGCGCTCGCGGCGGCCGGGCCGCCGTCCGGCTTCAGCGCCTTCACCGCGGCGGTCACGCCGGGCAGCAGCTTGTCCATCGGCAGCAGCTCGCCGATCAGGCCGGTCGAGCACACCGCGATGTCCCCGGCGCCGACCAGCAGCGGCTTCGGACCCCCGCGCAGCACGGCGGCGGTGTGCTCGGCGGTGGCGTGGGTGTCCCGGAAGCCCTGGGTGCCGGTGCAGGCGTTGGCGCCGCCGGAGTTGAGCACGACGGCCCGGACGACACCGCCCTTGAGCACCTGCTGGCTCCACATCACGGGTGCGGCCTTGACCCGGTTGGCGGTGAACACACCGGCCACGGTGGCATCGGGCCCGTCGTTGACGACGACCGCCACGTCGGGACCGCCGCCGGTCTTCAGCCCCGCGGCGACACCGCTGGCCCGGAACCCCTTGGGGGTGGTGATCGTCACGGAGCGACTCCGAATACCGTCAGGCCCGCGGTCTCCGGCAGGCCGAGCATGAGGTTGGCGCACTGCACGGCCTGGCCCGCGGCGCCCTTGCCGAGATTGTCCAGAGCACTGACGACGACGATCCGGCCGGAGTCGACGTCGAGAGTGGCCTGCAGGTGACAGGAGTTGGATCCGGCCGTGGCCGCGGTGTGCGGCCAGGTGCCGGCGGGCAGGACGTGCACGAACGGCTCGTCGGCGTACGCGGCCTGGAGCACGGCCCGCGGGTCGGCGTCGCCGAGCGGCCTGGCCGTGACCGTGGCGAGAATGCCGCGCGGCATCGGCGCGAGCACCGGGGTCATCGACAGCGAGGTGGCGCCGGTGGCCTGCTTGATCTCGGGGACGTGCTGGTGCGCGCCGACCTTGTAGGGCGACAGGTCACCCATCACCTCGCTGGCCAGCAGGTTGACCTTGGCCGACCGGCCGGCCCCGGACGTGCCGGAGGAGGCGACCACCACGACGTCGGCGGGATCGGCGGCCCCGGCGGCGATCAGCGGGGCCAGCGCGAGGGCGATGGTGGCCGCGTAGCAGCCGGTGTTGGCCACCCGGTCGCTGGCGGCGATGGCGGC
>NZ_JBEZGQ010000085.1:0-15977 GCF_040650095.1 Actinoplanes sp. NPDC048791
CCGCCGCCGGCCGCCCGCCGCCGGCCGCTGCCCGCCGCCCGCGTACCGTGAGAAGTGCTGCGCCTGCTGCGATCACGGCCGCGGATGGCCCAGCCGTGAGCGGTGTGACCACGACAGCCTTCGGCCGGTGTTTTTCGGCATGGGATGATGTGGGCCGCTGACTGGAGAGCGGAGCGAGGGCGATGCCGTCCCTGTATGTGGCCCATGACGATGAGTTGGTCATCGTGTCCAGGCTTGCTCTCGAGGTGGCCGGGGGACGAGGGCTTTCGTTCAGCTGGGGCGGCGTCGTCGAGATCACCCCTGCGGATGAACCCGCCGATCGAGGGCCTTTCGAGGGCCTCCTCTACGGGTTCGCGCTCATTTTCGGCATCGTCGGCGGATTGATGCTGCTGGGTGGTGCCCTTGTCGGCGGTCTTCTCGTCCTGGCCGGGATCGCTGCCGGTGGTGGGGCGGTTCTTTACCGCTTGCGGCGCCGGCCCGGCGTGATTTCGGCGCCCAGTTTCGAGAGTGAGCGCGCGCAGCATCACGTGCTCGTTGACGACCGCGAGCGGAAAGTGTTCTCGGACGCCATCGATTTGTGTCAGCGCACGTCGCAGACGTGGCCCGCGCTCGGGGCGCTCATCGACGTGCCCATGGCGGAGCGGCAGCTCGCGCAGGCGTTGTTCGATCTTGCCGGAGCGCTGGAGCGGCGGCAGGAGATCCGGGAACTGCATGCCGAGCTGGCCAGGCATGACGGTGCGTTCGAGCTGGCGCCGCGGATGGCGAAGGCGATCTCGACGTTGGCGGAGCTGGATGACGAGGTGGTCCAGCGGCTGGCGGCGTTGCGGGCAGTTGTGGTGGCCGGTGAGGAACTGATCCGCGATCAGGAGATCGATGCGCTGGCCCGGGAGGCCGACGAGGCGCTGGCCCGGCTGACCTCGGCGGGGCCGGATATCTCGGCGGATGCCGGCTCTGAGCTCGCCGAGCGCACCGAGGCGGTGCTGCGGGCTTACCGCGAGCTGACCTGATCGCGCCGAACCGCCGCCCACAGGTCCAGCACGAGCAGCCGAGAGGGTTTCAGTGCCGGCCAGAAGAAGACGGCGACGGCAGCCCAGAGGTCTCAGGGTGGGGCATCAGACTGCTGGGGGCCAGCGGTGGGCGCGCCAGGCGTCCCAGGTCGGGAAGCCGGGTGGGGGGTTGCCGATGGGTTCGGTGCCGTCGACTTCGCCCTGGCTGGGGATCTCGATTTTGGCGGCCCACTCGGTGAGCTCGTCGTCGGACATGGGCCAGGTCGTGTCGGGCTCTTCGGCCTGGCGCTGATCAGCTCGTCGCCGCTGCTCGGCGGGGGAGACTTCGAGGTACAACATCTGTACGGTGGCGCCCCGGTCCGCCGCTGCCTGGCGCAGCGCGGAGCGCTCGTCCCGGCTCCACAGGCCGTAGTCGATCACGACGTTGTTGCCCAGTTCCAGGGCGCGCAGGCCGATCTGGATCAGCCGGCCCTCGATCACGTCGCCGGCCGCCGGTGGATTCTCGGCCCCGTACAGGGCCTTGATCCACTCGTCCTTGGTGAGTCGCAGGGCTTCCTGTTCGCTTTCGATGCGCCGGGCGGCAGTCGTTTTCCCCGCGCAGGGGAGTCCCACGGTGAGGAACAGCGTCGGTTGCTGCCTCAAGCTTCAGCGCTTTCTCGTTCTGCGATGGCTGTCTGGATGCGACGTAGGGTGCGCAGGGCCTTCTTGGCGGCAGCGCGTACTTCGCCGTCGAAGACGGTTGTGCCGCGGTCGGTGGCCATCAGCCGTTCCAGGGTTGGGACCGCCCGGTCGTCGCCTGTCGAGCCCAGCGCGACGGCAGCCCAGTAGCGTTGATTCGGGTCCGGGCTTTCGGTCGCGGCCAGCAGCCGGGGCACCACCTCGGGCGCGAACAACGCCAGCGTGCTGGCCACGTAGCCGATCCGGGGGAAGCGGCGGTGCTCGAACTCCTGCCAGAGGGCCTCCAGCGCCGCGTCGCCGCCGATGCGGGCCAGGGCGTCGGCGGTTCGCTGGCGGAGCCAGTCGGCCTCATCGCCGAGCAGCGGCTGCAGCGACGGTACGACCGAGGCGTCGCCCAGCCGGCCGAGCGCGGTCACCGTTTCGCCCCGGACGATCCACTGCGAGTGGTCGAGGAGCGTGACCAGCTGCGGTACGGCGGCCCGGACGTCCATGGCCGCGCAGCCCATCGCGGCCCACGCCTGGCAGTTGTACCGGGTGTCGGCGAGCGCGGCCAGCAACGGCTCCGCCAGGGCGCTGTCCGCGAAGACGGCCGCCTGGTTCATCGCCCGCGAATACAACGACCGGTGGAAATCCCGGTAGTCGCGGACGAGCGCGTGCAGCGCCGCGATGGCTGATTCGTCACCCTGCGTCCTGGCCCGGTCGAGCAGACGGTGCACATGTGCTTCGCGGGTCTCGAGGTCACCCGCGCGAAGGCCCTGCAGGTCAGCCGGATTCACCGCCCGACCATACGCGCCGCCGCCGGTCCGTCCGCGCTCAGGCGGTGAACGGACAGCCTCCGGCGGTGGACCGCGGCTTCTACCGTCGAGGGATGACCAAGATCCCGACCGGCGCCGCCTGGCGCCCGTACCTGAGCACGCTGGCCGACGCGGGACTCGACGTCGCATCTGTCGGCGCCTGGGTTGCCGCCGCCGAGCTGCCCCCGGCCCGTCGCCGTCTCGCTCGTGGGGCGGTGGCGGCAGTCATCGGTGCCGTGGCGGTTCCGGGGATTCGTGCTGCCCGTTCCGCCGCCGCGGGCGCCGACGAGCCCGCCGTCCCCGGGGCCGGCTCCGGACTTCCCTACGTGGATGTCGGCATCCAGTTGCCGGCCGAGGATCCGTCCGGGGATGACCCGTCGCTGCGTCGGCGAGCTGTCCTGGCGAGTGCCGTCGGCGTCGGCGTGCTGACCACCGCCGTGGCCGCCTCGGTCGGCGTCACCGTGGCGGGCCGGCGGTTGGAGCGGCGCTGGCTGGCGCGGCTCACCCGGCGCGGCCATCCGCACCCGCACCGGGCCCTGGCCCTGCGAATGGCCGGGCTGTACGCGGCGTTGACGGTGCCCAGCCGGCTGATCGCCGTACGGCAAGTCACGAAGACCGGCCGCCGGAACGCCGGGGGCTGAGCTCAGGCCGGCGCGGTGACCAGCGGGTCGTGGACCCGGCCGATGAACAGCGGCACGCCGCTGGACCGGTCGTGGATGACGTAGAGGAACGGGCGGTCGACGAAGAAGCTCGGCCCCTGGGGAATCGACGGCGGCCGGACGATGACCGCCGACGCCGCTGCCGCCTCGGTGCCCTTCTCGTCCACGGCGATGAAGGTCTCGTGGGCCACGTCGTCGATCCGCAGGGACGGCTCGGTGCTGATGCCGGTGAAGTCCGCCCGCGACGAGAACGCGGTCGGCATGCCCAGCTCGGTCAGGACGCCGCCGAGCTGCGCCGGCAGGCGGAACGTCCACTTCGGCAGCCGCAGCTGGACCGTCTCGAACCGGAATCCGTGTAGCAGCGCCCCGAGCCACTCCTCGCTCAGGCGCGCTTCGACCGCGGCGAGATCGTCCCGGGTCGGCAGCACGATGGCCATGGCCAGCCCGCCACCGGCGTACGGCACGTCGACCGCCCGCCAGCCGTCCCCTTCGAGGTATCCCATCGTGTCGAACGGCCCGCGCATCATCGGCACCTCGACGACCCGGCCGTCATCGCGGGTGAACGGCGCCGCCACGGTCGCCGGGACGCTGAACGGGTACGTCCAGGCCGCCCGCAGGTAGGTCGTGTTCGTCAGGATCAGGGTGGTGTCGGGGCTCACCGAACCGGACGGCAACAGCTCCGGGATCTTCGTGTTGGTCCGCTCCGACACCCAGGTGTTGATCTCCTGACGCGACACGTCCGTCGCGCCACGGAAGTCAACCGGATGGGCCGCGGCGCCGTAGTAGCCGGCCAGCGTGTCCCGGAAAGCCGGTTCCAGGTCGAGACCGAGCCGCGTCCACAGGGCGTTCGCCGTGGCCAGCTTGGGCTGTTTGATGCCGTCCCCGCCCTGGTACCGCCCCGTCAGCAGCTGATCGGCGGCGTTGAGACCGCTGTCCAGCGCGCCGGGACGTGGCTGCGGCGCGTGCAGCACGGCGTCCATCTCCTCAGCGGTGGTGGAGCCGGCGCCCGCTCTGGTCATGGCCAGGGCGAATGCCACCGAGTACGGCGAGCACACCACGTTGCCGTCGCCCGCGGCCGAGCTCAGCGAACGGTAGAGGTCGGCGGTGAAGCCCCGTACGGCGATCGCGGCGCCCTCCGCGGCAGCAGGATCCGGCGGTACGCGCGCCGGATCCCGACGGCCGGGGAGTTTCGGTGCGACCAGAGCGGCCGTGGCGAGCGGCAGAGCCCGCAGGACAGATCGACGCGACACCATGCGGCGACGGTAGAACGGTCCTGTCCGGACACGCCAGGTTCACGGCGGTAAAAATCGAAGTTCAGCAATATCTGTTACATGCCGGAGACGTCGATGTCCGCCCCGTCGAAGTCGACACCGACGGAGGCGCTTCGGCTGCTGGTGGTGCCACCGCCGCTGGACCCGGCGGGCGTGTCGCTGACGATGACCGCGATGACGAAGAGGATCAGCAGGATCCCGCCCGCGATGGCGAGCCCCAGCCCGACCTCCCCCCGGGCGCCGGGCGGGATGAGCTCCCACAGGTCCACCACGATCAACCAGAACGGTTTCAGGGCCTGCCAGATGAAGACGGCCACGAGCGCCCAGAAGGCCACGATCGCCAGCCCGGCAACCCCGGTGAAGGCTCCACCGGCAATCTTCGATGCTCGTGTCCGGAGTTCCTGCCGCATCGCTCACCGCCCGTGAGATAGGCGTCACCCGATGCTTCACGGTAGCTACTTCCGGCAAGCCGGCGAAAGGTTCAGGTCGGTCCTCACCGGAGGGCGGGTGCGTTGAAGCGAGGGGCACTCTCGCCCTTCAGCCGGCCCGGGGGCAGGTGCCGGCCGCAGACCACGAGCAGGAGGTCCTGAGCCAGTCCGCGCAACGGCTCACCCGTCCCGTACACCCAGTCCAGGTCCGTTGCTTCCAGGCGTACCCCGGTCAGGTCCGCGCCGAAGAACTTGGCGTTCTTCGGTCGCAGGCCGGCCAGCACGAGCGCGACGCGCTCGGGCGGTGGCCGGCGGTCCAGGCCGAGGCCGACCGTGATGTCCAGGCCGTGGATGACGTCGTGGGACAGCGCTCCGCGCGGCCCGTCGCCGGGCGGCGCCCACGGGTGGGTGATGTTGTCGCGCAGCGCGGCGAGCAGTTCCGCCGGCGACAGCCGGGCGGCGTCGCGGCGGGCCAGGCGGTCCGCCATCCGGTTGATGTCGCCGCGGGCTTTGGCCAGTTCCCAAACGGTACGGCCGAGCGACATGCGGAACGGTGCGGTCGTGTGGGCGATGACTTCGCGTACGCGCCAGCCGGCACTCAGGGTCGGGGCGTTCCACTGCTCCGGGGTCAGCGTGGCGAGCAGGTCGGCCTGTTCGGTGCGTTCCGCCTGTACTTCGGCCTGCAGGTTCGGCATCGCGGGTCTCCTGTTCGGTGGGCTTTCCAGGAGTACGGATCAGCCGCGCGAAAGTAATCGGGTGCGCGGTCACCAAATGGGTCGCAGGCGGCCCGGGGTGGCGATGCGGGACAGGTCGGCGCGCAGGGCGGCCAGGCGGTGCGGGCCGAGGACGTCCGCCCAGGGGCGCAGGACCTCGATGGCGGCCTCGTCGGCGGCCCGGGTGCACGCCCAGCCTTTCGGGGTCAGCACGATCAGCCGGGCGCGGGCGTCGGCCGGGTGCGGGCGGCGTTCCACGTACCCCTTGGTCACGAGCTCTTCGACCAGCTGGCTGGCCGCCTGTTTGGTCATGCTCAGGTGCTCGGCGAGCTGGCCCACCGTCGCGCCGTCGTGGGACAGGCGGGCGAAGGCGAAGCCGTGCGCCGGGCGCAGGTCGGCGAAGCCGCGGGCGCGTACGCCCGCGTCGATGGCGTCCACCAGGGCGCCGGCCGCGTTCAGCAGCAGCACCGGCAGGTCGAGGAGATCGCGGTCCACGGAAAGAGTTTGACAGATCGGTCAAGCTGCTTGACTATTTAGTCAAGCAGCTTGACTACCTGGGGAGGCACCACCATGTCCGTCATTCGTGAGCAGGACGCCGTCGCGCATCAGTTGCACGGCGCCACCTTCAATTCCTTCGTCGCGCCCTCGTCGGGCAGCAGTGAGCTGTGCGCCTGGCGGCTCGAGGTCGCGGCCGGCACGGTCGGGGTGCCGCACCGGGTGAACCGCGAGGAGGTGCTGCTCGTCCTGGCCGGTGAGCTGACCGCGACCATCGACGGGGTCGGCACGGCGGTGCGCCCGGGCGACGTGGCCTTCGTACCGGCCGGGGCGAGTTTCGCCCTGGACAACACGTCGGGCGCGCCGGCGACCGCCTGGGTGACGACCACCGTCGGGCTCGAGGCGACGCTGGCCGACGGCTCGTCGATCAGCCCGCCGTGGGTGCGCTGACCGCCTCGGCGCCGGACGGCAGAACGCCGCCGGCACCCGGTTGGGGTGGCGGCGGCGTCCGGCAGAGGTGGGCTGGGCTGGTCTACTTCGAGGGCTCCGGGATGTCGCAGGTGATCTTCGGGTTCACACCCAGCCAGTTGAGCGGACCGGCGACCACCGTGACGACGACCGTGCCGGCCTCGGCACAGCTGGCGTCGCCGGTGTCCTTGAAGTAACCACGCTCGAACGCGGCGACGGCGCCGAGGACGAGCCAGATGACGAGAATGACTCCGCCGATTGATCCTGCGCGCATCGGGGGCTCCTAGGTCGTGGGGACTGGCCGCGAGATACCCCGAATGCGTCGATCTTTAAACGGAGGCCCGGACCGCCTGCAACGTATAGCTGTGCGGCAGCCGCTGGGGACGGTCGGTGAGCTGCCATTCTCCGTTCTCCAGCTGCCGCATCTGGCCGGGCATCGCCTCCCACGGCACGGAGAGGTGCTCGGTCAGCCCGGTCACCGCCAGCCCCGCCTCGATCAGCGCGGTGGCGGTCTCACCGAGGCCGTGGTTCCACTCGTGGGTGGTGTTGTGCACGAACTCGGCGTCCGTCTCGACGTACGTGCCGCCCTCGGTCCAGACCGTCGGTTCCGGCTGCTCGAAGTACGGGTGCTCCAGCGTGAGCAGACCGTCCGGCCGGGGGTCGGCCAGCGCCCACAGCACCGGGTGGCCCTCGCGGATGAACAGCCGGCCGCCCGGGCGCAGCAGCTCGGCCACGACCTGCGCCCAGCGGCGGATGTCGGGCAGCCAGCAGAGCGCCCCGATGCCCGTGTACACCAGGTCGAAGCTGCCGCGCTCCAGCTTCTCCGGCGCGCTGTAGACGTCGGACTCGACGTACTCCACCGGGGTGCCGGCCTGCTCCGCGATGCGCCGGGCCTCGGCCAGCGACGCCGGGGAGAAGTCCACGCCGGTCATCGTGGCGCCGAGGCGGGCGAGCGACACGGTGTCCGTACCGATGTGGCATTGCAGGTGCACGCCGCGCAGGCCGCGGATGTCGCCCAGCCGGGGCAGGTCGAAGCGGACCACGCCGCTGAGGTGCGCCGGGTCGTCGGCGAAGGCGGCGACGCGGTAGTCCTTGGACGCCGCGTGGGCGGCCGCGCGCTCGTCCCAGCTGGCGCGGTTCAGGACCTGATATTCGTTCACGGCGCCGACCGTATCCCAGCCCCGGCCAGGTCACGAGGTGGTTTCCGGGTCGCCCGTGCCACATGATGTCAGTGGCATAGCGTTAGATGGCAGGTCGACGGGGCTGAATGCGAAGGCGGTAGGGGTTGGAGACCAGGCGTACGACGGTGCGGGACGTCCGCCGCGCGAACCGGGCCAGCCTGCTCACGGACCTGTTCCACGGCGGCCGGCAGAGCCGCCAGGAGCTCGGTGACACGACCGCGCTGAGCCAGGCCAGCGTGAGCAACCTGATCGGCGAGATGATCGACGAGGGCCTGGTCGAAGAGGCCGGCCTGGTCGGTTCGGACGGCGGGCGGCCCCGCGCGCTGCTGCGGGTGGCTCCCGGGTACGGCTACGTCGCCGGCGCCGACGTGGGCGAGACCCGCCTGCTGGTGGAGCTGTACGACCTGGCGATGTCCCGCCTCGGCGTGGCCCAGTTCTCGCTCGGCGACGACGGCCCCGACCCCCAGGTGACCGCGGCCAAGCTGCTGGAGGGGCTGGCGGCGGTCATCGCCGAGGCCGGCGTCGAGCGTTCCGAGGTGCTCGGCTTCGGCGTGGGCGTCCCGGGCGTCGTGGACCACTCGACCGGTTCGGCGGTCGTGCACTCGCAGACCACGGGCTGGGACGCCGTACCGCTGGGCGAGATGTTGCGGGCCGGCACCGACGTGCCGGTGTTCGTCGAGAACGGCGCGAAGACCCTGGGCCAGGCCGAGATGTGGTTCGGCGCGGGCCGGGGCGCACGGCACGCGGTGATAGTCATGGTCGGCACCGGCGTCGGTGCGGCGGTCGTGATGGACGGGCGCGGCTATCGCGGCGCGTTCAGCAACGCCGGGGAGTGGGGCCACACCACTCTGGTGTACGACGGCGACGTCTGCCGGTGCGGGGCGCGGGGGTGTCTGGAGGCGTACATCGGGTCGGAGACGGTGATCGCCCGCCTCGCCGCGGCGACCGGTCAGCAGCCCGACCCGAAGCTGCTCACCCGGATGCTCGCGGCCGACGGTGCGCTGGACGAGCCGGCCCAGGCGGTCATCACGCAGACCGTGGGTTACCTGGGCGCGGGCATCGCGGGACTGGTCAACCTGTTCTCGCCGGAGCGCATCGTGCTCGGTGGACCGGCTGGCTTGGCTCTCGGAGAGCGCTTTCTTCCCGACATTCGTGACGCAGCTGCGCGAAACGCCCTGCGGCATCCGTACTCGCGGACCCGGATCGACCTGTGCCAGCTGGGACCGGACGCGGTCGCGATGGGCGCGGCCACCCTGCCGATCGCCCGGCTGCTCGCTGACGGCGGCCTTCCGGCGACCCCGGGCCCGACGACCCCGCCGTCCCGCGCCGCCCACCGCCGCTCCCTGAGCCGCGGCCGCAGCTGAAGCGGAGCCCGCGCGGCCGAAGGCGCAGTGGAACGACGCCCACGATGAGTTCTCGCCGCCGGAACCGTCACACCATGAAGGTGACCGGCAGGACGAGAGGCGAAGAGCGTGACAACCGAGGACGACACCGTGGCCACCGCCGCCGCAACCGGCGACCGCATCGCGTTCGCCCAGCTGACCGTAGAGCTACCGCCCGGAGCTGCTGGTGCACTGCTACCGGATGCTGGGCGCCTGGACCGAGTCCGAGGACCTGGTGCAGGAGACCTTTCTGCGCGCGTGGCGCCGGCGCGAGACGTACGCGGCCCGGGCCACCTTCCGGGCCTGGCTCTACGGCATCGCGACCAATGCCTGCCTCGATGCCATCGCCCGCCGCCCGGAGCAGCGCCGGACCGCTGCCCCCGGGCTCGCCCCGGCCGCGATCCCGTGGTTGCAGCCCTGTCCGGACCGGGCGCTCGACGCCGTGGCGCCGCGGGACAGCGAGCCCGACGCCGTCGCGGTGCGGCGGGAGACCATCGAGCTGGCCTTCATCGCCGCCGTCCAGCATCTGTCGCCCCGGGAACGGGCCGCGCTCATCCTGCGTGACGTGGCCGGCTGGCCGGCGAAGGAGGCAGCCGAGCAACTGGGTACGACCGTCGCCGCGGTGAACAGCGCGGCGCAGCGGGCCCGGCAGGCCATGAAGGAGATTCTGCCGCAGCGGCGCGGTGACTGGTCCGCCGCCGGGTGCACCGAGCAGGAACGGGCAGTGGTGCAGCGCTACGTCGCCGCTGTCGAGAACGCCGACTCCGCGGCGATCGCCGCCGTGTTGCGCGAGGATGCCCGGCTGAGTCAGCAGCCCGGCGCGGGCGGCAACGACAGCGACGAGCCCGGCCTGGTGCGCGGCCGCGACGCCATCCTGGCCGCCTGGGCGCCGATCCTGCACGGCGCGGACGCCCCGAGCCTGCGGCTGCTGCCGGTGGCCGCCAACCGCGGGCCCGCCGTTGCCACCTTCCTGCGGATGCCCGGCAGCGACCATTACCAGCCGTTCGCCCTCGCGGTGCTCACCGTCGAGGACGACGGGGTCTCGGACATCGCGGTCTTCGGCCCGGAGTTGTTCCCCGCGTTCGGGCTGGCCCAGCAATGAGGATGGTCCGGCAATGACGATGGCGCGGCCGTCCCGAGCGGCCGCGCCATGAACCCGTCTCAGCTGCCGCGGACCCGGCTGATCGTGTCGCGGTACCAGAGGGCCGACTGCTTCGGCGTACGCACCTGGGTGTCGTAATCCACGTGCACGATGCCGAACCGCTTCGCGTACCCCTCGGCCCATTCGAAGTTGTCCATCAGCGACCACGCGAAGTACCCCTGCACGTCCGCGCCCTGCTCCCGGGCCGCCGCCACTGCCGCGATGTGCTCGGCCAGGTACGCGGTCCGGTCCTCGTCGGCCACGTTGCCGTCGGCGTCGGCGCTGTCGTCGAAGGCCGCGCCGTTCTCCGTGATCACCATCGGCAGGCCGGGGTAGTCGCGGTGCAGCCGGACCAGCAGCTGGGTGAACCGGTCCGCGGTGATCGGCCAGTTCATCGCCGTACGCGGACCGCCCGGCAGGACCGCCCGCACCACCGGGTGCCCGTCGGCGTCGTGGGTGTTGCCCTGCTCGTCGGTGCCGCTGAAGTCCTGCCCGAAGTAGAAGTTCACCCCGAGCACCTCGAACGGCGTCGAGATGACCTCCAGGTCGCCGTCCCGGACCGGGAACGCCGTGCCGCGCGCCGCCAGGTCCTCGACCATGTCGGCCGGGTAGGCGCCCTTGCGCAGCGGGTCCAGGTAGATGCGCAGGCCCATGCCGTCGGCGCGGCGGGCCGCGTCCCGGTCGGCTGCCGTGTCCGTGGCCGGGTCCGCCGTACCCATGTTGAGAGTGATGCCGAACTTCATCTCGCGCGTCGCCGCGGCCCGCATCCGCTGGGTCGCGAGGCCGTGGCCGAGCAGCAGGTGGTGCACCGCCGAGATGGCGTCGCCGAAGTTCTTGCGGCCCGGTGCGTGCACGCCCACGTAGTAGCCCAGCCAGGCCGAGCACCACGGCTCGTTCAGCGTGGTCCAGTTGTCCACCCGGTCGCTGAGCTTGTCGAAGACCAGCATCGCGTAGTCGGCGAAGCGGTACGCGGTGTCCCGGTGGGGCCAGCCGCCCGCGTCCTCGAGCTCCTGCGGCAGGTCCCAGTGGTAGAGGGTCACCCACGGGTCGATGCCGTCGGCCAGCAGCTGGTCGGTCAGCCGGTCGTAGAACGCCAGGCCGGCCTCGTTCGCCGGGCCCCGGCCGCCGGGCTGCACCCGCGGCCACGCCACCGAGAACCGGTACGTGTCCACGCCCAGGCTCTTGATCAGCGCCACGTCCTGCGGCATCCGGTGGTAGTGGTCGCACGCGACGTCGCCGTTGTCGCCGCCCACCACGGCGCCGGGCACGCGGCAGAACGTGTCCCAGATGGACGGTGTTCGGCCGTCCTCGGCGACGGCGCCCTCGATCTGGTACGAGGACGTGGCGACGCCCCACTTGAACGACGGCGGCAGGTCGGCGGTGGGCAGGAGCAGCCCAGGAGCGGGCGTGACTGTGGGGTTCATGGTTCTCCTGAAGGGGGATGGATATGGTGACGGCCCCGGCTGGTGGGGCCGGGGCCGTCGGCGGTGCAGTTTTTATCCGACTGGCTGCTTGACCGGGTGCAGCCAGCAGGCGACGGTGCGGTTGGCCCCGTCGCGGGTGTCCGGGTTGCCGAGCACCGGGATGTTGTCCGCGCACGGGTCGAACGCCTTCGGGCAGCGCGGGTGGAACGAGCAACCGGTCGGCATGCCCTTGAGGTCGGGCGGTGAGCCGGGGATCCCGGCCAGCTCGCGGCGCGGGCCGCGCAGCGCCGGGAACGACGACAACAGACCCTTGCTGTACGGGTGCAGCGAGTCCCGGTACAGCGAGGTCGCCTGCGCCTCCTCGACGATCCGCCCGCCGTACATGATGGCGATCCGGTTCGAGAACTCCACCAGCAGCGACAGGTCGTGGGTGATGAAGATGACCGAGAAGCCGAGCCGCTCGCGCAGTTCGATGAGCTGACCCAGGATCTGCCGTTGCATGACCACGTCGAGCGCCGTGGTCGGCTCGTCCATGATGACCACCTGCGGCTGCAGGATCAGCGCCATGCCGATCATCACGCGCTGCCGCATGCCGCCGGAGAGCTGGTGCGGGTAGGCGTCCATCCGGTCCGCCGAGATGCCGACCAGCTTGAGCATCTCCCGGGCGCGGGCGTTGCGGCTGTGCGCCGACATCTGCGGCTCGTGCGCGGCCAGTACGTCGGTCAGCTGGGTGGAGATCTTGTGCACCGGGTTGAGCGAGTTCATCGCGCCCTGGAACACGATCGCCGTCTCGGCCCAGCGGAACGCCTGCAGCTGCTTGTCGGTCAGGCCCAGGACGTCGTACGGCTCGCCCTGCTCGGGGTGGTAGATGACCTCGCCGCCGCTGACCACGCCGGGCGGGGCGAGCAGCCGGGTCAGCCCGTACGCCAGGGTGGACTTGCCGCTGCCGGACTCGCCGGCCAGCCCGAGCACCTCGCCGCGGTGCAGGGTGAGGTTGACGTCGCGGACGGCGTGCACCGCCTGGTCGCCCAGGCCGTAGTCCACGTTGAGGTTCTTGATCTCGAGAACCGGCTCGCTCATCGAGTGGCCTCCTTGCTGCGGGTGACCGGCGTCGGCTTGCCACCGATGATCGGGATGGGGCTGGCGTGGGTGTGCGGCGCGGCCGAGTTGTCCAGCACCGGCGTGAAGCCGACCCGCATCCGTACGGTGCGCCCCGACGTGGTCTTGATCTTCGTCTTGCCGGCGCTGCGCAGCCGCGGGCTGACGAACTCGTCGATGCCGAAGTTGATCAGCGAGAGGGCGGTGCCCAGGAACGCGATCGCCAGACCGGCCGGGACGAACCACCACCACGCGCCCTGGGCCAGGGCCTGCTGGCTCTGCGCCCAGAACAGGATCGTGCCCCAGTTCCACGAGGTGGCCGAGCCGATGCCGATGAAGGCCAGGGTGATCTCCGAGGTGACCGCGAAGATGACCGTGCCGACGAAGCCGGATGCGATGATCGCGGTCAGGTTGGGCAGGATCTCGAAGATGATGATGCGCCAGGTGGACTCGCCGGTGGCCCGGGACGCCTCGACGTAGTCGCGCCTGCGCAGCGACAGTGTCTGGGCTCTCAGGATCCGTGCGCCCCAGGCCCACGAGGTGAGACCGATGATCAGGGCGACCAGGGTGTCACCGCCGCTGGGCACCGCCGCGGTGACGATGATGATCAGCGGCAGGGCCGGGATCACCAGGAACACGTTGGACAGCGCCGACAGGCTGTCGTCCCAGCCGCCGCCGAGGTAGCCGGCCGTGACACCGATGAGCACCGCCAGGATGGTGGCGATGACGCCGGCGGCCAGGCCGACCAGCATGACGGCCCGGGTGCCGACCAGGATCTGGCTGAACACGTCCTGGCCCAGGTGGGTGGTGCCGAACCAGTGGTCGGCCGACGGCGGCGCGACGAACTGCTTGCCGCGGGCGTCCGGGTCGTACGGCGCGACCCACGGCCCGATGATCGCGAACAGCAGGTAGATGCCCAGGACGATGATCCCGGTCATGGCCTTCTTGTTGGAGATGAACCGGAACTTGCGGCGCTTGGCCGCCTTGCCCGGCTTGGCCGCCTCGGGCTGCGCCATCGCGCCCTGGCCGGGGATGACCTGGTCGATGCTGGAGGTGGGGATGGTCACCTGTCAGCCCTCCTTGCGGGTACGCGGGTCGAGCATCAGGTAGGCGATGTCCGCGATCAGGTTGGCCACCAGCACCGAGATGGTGATGACCAGGAAGATGCCCTGCATCAGCGGGTAGTCCTTGGCCCCGACCGCCCGGAACAGCAGGAAGCCCAGCCCCGGATAGGAGAAGACGATCTCCACCAGCAGGGTGCCGCCGACGATGAAGCCCAGCGACAGCGCGAAGCCGGAGATGTTGGGCAGCAACGCGTTGCGGGCCGCGTAGCTCAGCGCCACCCGCCGGTCCGACAGGCCCTTGGCGTGCGCGACCGTGATGTAGTCCTCCGCCGCGACGGTGACCATCATGTTGCGCATGCTCAGGATCCAGCCGCTCACCGAGGAGATGAGGATGGTCAGTGCCGGCAGCAGGCTGTGCTGCAGGGCGCTGGAGATGAACGGCCAGTCCGGGTACGGCACCACGTCGGTGCCGTAGCCACCCGAGGACGGGAAGAAGCTGTCCGGCCCGGCGAGCAGGTAGATGGCCAGCAGGCCCAGCCAGAAGTACGGCACCGAGGACAGGAACGTGGTGGCCGGCAGCAGCCCGTCGATCCACGAGCCGCGCCGCCAGCCGGCCAGCACGCCGAGGCTGGTGCCGATGAAGAAGCTGATGATGGTCGTGATGCCGACCAGCGCCACGGTCCACGGCAGCGCGTCGCTGATGACCTCGGACACCGGCGACGGGAACGCGGTGAACGACAGGCCCAGGTCGCCCTGGAACAGCTGCTTCCAGTAGTCGACGTACTGGCTCCAGATGCTGGCGTCCTTGTCCAGGCCGAACAGCACGTACAGCGAGTCGATCGCGTCGGTGCTCATCTGGCCCTGGAAGCGGGCCAGCAGCGACTTGACCGGGTCGCCGGGGATGAGCCGGGGGATGAAGAAGTTGATGGTGATCGCGGCCCAGGCCGTGAAGAGGTAGAACAGGATCCGCTGGATCAGGAACTTCATCGGACCTCCTCCGGGTGCGCGTCCGCCGCGACCGCCACGGCCTCGGGGGAGTGGCCGGTCGCGGCCGAGCCGGGCGGCTGGGCGGCGACGGTGGCCTCGTCGTAGAGCCAGCAGGCGGCCCAGTGACCGGGCTTGTCGCCGATCTCCAGGCGGACCGGCAGGTCGGTGAGGCAGCGCGGCATCGCCATCGGGCAGCGCGGGTGGAAGCGGCAGCCGCTGGGCGGCTTGATCAGGCTGGGCGGCTCGCCGTTGCCGCGGTCCGCGGCGTCACCGAGCATGTTGGCGATCCGGTCCGGGTCGGGCGCGGAGTCGATCAACAGCCGGGTGTACGGGTGCGCCGGCGACTGGGTCACCGACTCGCTGTCGCCGCCCTCGACCATCCGGCCGGCGTACATCACCATCGTGTCGTCGGCGAAGTAGCGCGCCGAGGCGATGTCGTGGGTGATGTAGAGGATGGCCAGGTTGAGCCGTTCCTTGAGGTCGCGCAGGAGGTTGAGCACGCCGAGCCGGATCGAGACGTCCAGCATGGACACCGGCTCGTCGGCCAGCAGCGCCTCCGGGTCCGCGCCCAGCGCCCGGGCGATGGCCACGCGCTGGCGCTGACCACCCGACAGCTCGTGCGGGAACTTGTCCAGGTAGCGCTCCGGCGGCGTCAGGCTGACCCGGGTGAGCAGGTTGTTCAGCGCCGCCTCGAGCTCCTCGGCGGAGTTGCCGGCGTTGTGGTGGATCTTCAGCGACCGGGTGAGGTGGTACCGGATGGTGTGCACCGGGTTCAGCGATGCGAACGGGTCCTGGAAGATCATCTGGACCCGGGCGGCGTACTGGCGGAACTGCCGTCCGCCCTTCACCTTCGTGCTCTGGCCGTGCAGCTGGATGTCCCCGGCGGTCCGGGGGTAGAGCTGCGCGAGCAGGCGGGCCACGGTGGACTTGCCGGAGCCGGACTCGCCGACCAGGGCGGTCACGCGGCCGCGTCGCAGCGTGAGATGTACGTCATCAACCGCGTGGACGGCGTCGTGCGTGCGGTTGAAAAGGTCGCGCAGCTTCCGGCGGACGGGGAAGTGCTTGGTCAGGCCGATCGCCTCAAGCACCACCTCGTTGGCCGGCGCCTCGGCCTCAGGGCTCAACGTCATGCCCCGGCCAGCCCGACGATCTCGCCGCGGCGCAGGCTCAGGTTGGCGTTGCTGACC
>NZ_JBEZGQ010000086.1:0-15969 GCF_040650095.1 Actinoplanes sp. NPDC048791
CGCCCTCGTGCAGGCGTTCGAGGGCGAGCTCCTCCTCGTCCGGCACCCGGGGCGCCGGCCTGGTCAGCGCGAACAGCACGCACACCACGGTCAGCAGCAGGTAGCCGAGGCTGACCTGCCCGTCCGCGTTCCACTGGACCTTCTCCGCGTGGATCAGGCCGACGAAGGTCAGCACCGCGCCGGTGCCGGAGAAGATCGCCGCGTGCCAGAAGCGTTTGTCGATGATGAAGGCGACGATCGCGCCCAGGACCAGGCCGGCCAGGATCGCGCCGGAGCCCAGGGTCTTCAGGCCGTCGTAGACCACGCCCGCGCCGGCCAGGGTGCTGATGCCGACGTCCGCGGCGGAGGTGCCGGCCGCCGACAGCACGTTGTCCATCTGGCCGGTGGCCCAGCTCGCTATGTTCGGGATCAGTGCGGCGACCACCGCCGCGGCGTGTGCCCGGGGCGTCGCCTGGAACGCCTGAGCGCCGATCAGCAGGCCGATGTAGAGCAGGATCGGCACGATGGCCGCGGTCGGGAAGATCGTGCCGAGCAGGCCGAACATCCCGAAGAAGCAGAGCAGGGCGATGACCACGCCGGTCGCCATCGAGTAGCCGGTCCGGCCGCCCGCCGCCTTCCAGCCGGGGTGCCCGACGTACACGGCCGGCGGGAACGGCGAGCCGAGCATCGAGCCGATGACCGCGCCGCCGCCGTCGGCCAGCAGCACGCTGCGCAGGTTGTAGCGGTCCCCGGCGGTGGCGGCGCTCTCCACGTTGGTCATCGCCTCGGTGAAGTTGTAGACGCCCAGCGGGATCGCGGTGGCCAGCAGCGGCGCCATGTCGCGCAGCCCGTCCAGGAGCAGGCCGAACTTCAGGTGCGGGAAGGCGAACGCGATGTCCTTGGCGGCGGCGGTCACGTCCGGCACCGACATCGCCCCGCCGATCCAGCCGATCGCGCTGCCCAGCAGCAGCGCGACCAGGCCGATCGGCAGGTTGCCGGGCAGCTTGACGTCGGTGAGCAGGCCGATCAGCAGCAGGCCGAGGACCGGCAGGGCGATCCACGCGGCCTTCCACATCTGCCCGGCCGGGTTCATCGAGATGAAGGTGATGGAGATGCCGGCCAGGGTGCCGAGCAGCGCGGCCCGGGGTGCGTACTTGCGGATGTACGGGCCGACGAACGCGCCGATCAGCACGATCACCCCGATGATGAACGCCCACGCGATGCCGGCCGTCCACGCCTGGATCGGGTCCTTGGTGTTCAGGTAGATCGGCAGCATGATCACGAAGATGACGATGAACATGTGCGGCACGCTGGGGCCGTACGGCATCGCGGTGACGTCGCTGCGGTTCTCCTTCACGGCCAGCCGGCGGGCCAGGTAGGTGTAGTACATGTTGCCCAGCACCAGGGCGATGCCGAGCGCCGGCAGGATGACGCCGAACACGTCGCCCGGGTCCATGCCGATCACGCCGATGCACAGGCCGGTCAGGGTGAGCACGTTGACCAGGACGTTGACGCCGAAGCCGAAGAACGCGTTGGTGTCACCGCGTACCCAATAGGGGAGTTTCATGGCTGCTCCTCAAGAGTGACGGATGTCGAATCCGCGACCCAGCCGAAGATGCCGCCCTGGGCGGCGATCATCTGCAGGCCGACGCGCTGGAACTCGGGGAAGTAGGAGCCGACGCAGTCGGCGAGCACGAGGCATTCGTATCCGCGGTCGTTGGCCTCGCGGACCGTCGTGTGCACGCACACCTCGGTCGTCACGCCCGCGACCAGCAGGCTGCGGATGCCGCCCTTGTCGAGCAGGTCCTGCAGCTCGGTGGCGTAGAAGGCGCCCTTGCCGGGCTTGTCGACGACGGCCTCGCCCGGTGCGGGCTGGAGTTCGTCGATGATGTCGTGGCCGTACTCGCCGCGGATGAGGATGCGGCCCTTCGGTCCCGGCTGGCCGATCTTGCCGCGGGCGAGCTTGGCGGGTGGGCAGTCCGACAGGTCGGGCAGGTGGCCCTCGCGGGTGTGGATGACCGGCAGGCCGGCCGCCCGCCAGGTGCTCAGGAACGCGGCCAGCGGGGCGATGGTGCGGCGCAGCTGCGAGACGTCGTTGCCGAGGCTCTCGCCGAAGCCGCCCGGCTCCAGGAAGTCCCGTTGCATGTCGATGACGAGCAGCGCCGTGCTCTCCGGGGCGAAGGTGAAGGGTCCGGGTAGCGCTTCGACGGTCGGCACGGCTCAGCCCTCCGTGGCGGCGATGACGTCGTCGGAGGTCGCGACGCAGCCGAAGACACCGCCCTGCATGGTGACCATGTGCAGGGCCGCCGCATGGTTGCCCGGGTCCGTGGCCCCGGTGCAGTCGGACAGGATCAGGCATTCGTAACCGCGGTCGTTGGCCTCCCGCATGGTCGTGTGGACGCAGACATCGGTGGTGATCCCGGTCAGGATCAGGTGCGTGATGCCATGGGTACGCAGCACCAGGTCCAGATTGGTGGCGTAGAAGGCACCCTTGCCGGGCTTGTCGACGATCACCTCACCGGCCACGGGGGCGACCTCGGGCACGATCTCCCAGCCCGGCTCACCCTTGATCAGGATCCGCCCGCACGGTCCCTGCCCGCCGATCTCCGCGCCGATCTGCGCCGAGCGCCACCGCTTGTTGGCCGGCAGGTCGGAGAGGTCCGGGTCGTGACCCTCGCGGGTGTGCACGACGAGCATGCCGAGCTCCCGTACGTGGGCCAGCAGGCGCGCGGTGGCGGGCAGCCCGGCCCGGGTCAGCGCGATGTCGTAGCCCATCGCCTCGACGTATCCGCCGGGGCCGCAGAAGTCGGTCTGCCAGTCGATGCAGATCAGCGCCGTGCGCTCGACCGGCACCGAGCCGTCGTAGGGCCAGAGGTAGGGGGCGGCCTTGACCGGGCCGATGATCGCCGTCATGTGTCCTGCCTTTCCGATGCGGTGCGGTGGGCCCGCCAGCCGCCGCCGGCGGTGATGTCCTGGGCTGCGCCGACCGCGTAGGCCTCGCACAGGAAGCCGGTCGCCTCGGTGCCGTCGGCCAGCGCGATGCGGCCGAGCGACAAGGGGGCGGGGATACCGGCGAGCAGGCTGCCGACGGTCGCGGCCGGCAGCTGCCAGAGTTCGATGTCGATCGGGCCGCCGGTGTCGTCGCGGACCAGCCCGGGCACGCCGGACGGCAGGCGGTAGAGGCGGTAGCAGGGCGCGGTACGGGCGGCGCCGACCAGCGTCGCCCGCCGCTCGGTCAGCTCGTGGTTGCGCGGTTCGCCGCTCAGATGCAGTCCTACGACGGCGATTGTCATCAGGTCGTCCGCCCGCGTGATCGTCTCGGCCAGCAGAGCCAGCGTCTCGTCGCTGAACGCCGGGCCGAACAACGTCAGGCTCGCGGGCCGGCCGTCGGCGGTGAACCCGTTCGGGACCGTGACGGCGGCCAGGTCGAGCAGGTTCGCGAACTGGGTGTAGCGGCCCAGGTCGAGGTTCCGGCCGATGGGGTCGGCGGCGATCTCGGCGTGCGTGTACGTCGTGGCGACGGTCGGCAGCACCAGCACGTCGACGGTGTCCCAGAGCCGGTCCGTCCACGCTTTCAGCTCGCGCAGCCGGTGCACGCCCCGCCACGCGTCGGCCGCGGTGAAGCGCCGTCCGCTCTCCAGCACCTGGCGGGTCACCGGCAGCACCGCGTCCGGGTGCCCGTCCAGGAAGTCACCGAGGTCGGCCAGCCGCTCGGCCACCCACGGCCCGCGGTAGAGCAGGTCGCCGGCCTCCAGCAGTGGTGCGATGCCGACCTCGCGGACGTCGGTGAACCGGCCCAGCCCGGCCGCGAACGCCTTCTCCTGCCCGGCGTCGCCGAAGAAGTCCAGCGAGCTCGCGGTGGCGATGCGCAGCTCGGCCGGGTCGCGCAACGGCCGGCTTCCGGTACGCCCCCACGGGTCCCCTTCGGACAGCCCGCGCGCGACCCGCAGCACCGCGACCGCGCGGCTGACGTCGGACGCGAAGATCGAGACGCAGTCCAGCGAACGGCACGCCGGCACCACCCCGAGGGTGCTGAGCAGGCCCCGGGTCGGCTTGATCCCGACGATGCCGTTGAGCGCGGCCGGCACCCGGCCGGAGCCGGCGGTGTCGGTGCCGAGCGCGAAGTCGACCAGCCCGGCGGCGACGGCGACGGCCGACCCTGAACTGGAGCCGCCGGAGATCAGACCGCCACCGAAGACGCTCTCCGGGGTGCCGTACGGCGACCGCGCGCCGGTCAGGCCGGTGGCGAACTGGTCCAGGTTGGTCTTGCCGACCAGCAGCGCCCCGGCGTCGAGCAGCCGTTGCACCACGGGCGCGGTTTCGCGGGGCCGGTAGGCGAATTCCGGGCAGGCCGCGGTGGTCTCCAGCCCGGCGACGTCGATGTTGTCCTTGACCGCGAAGGTCAGTCCGGACAGGGGCAGGCCGGCGGGAACGGTCGCGGCCCGGGCCCGCAGGCCGGCCTCGTCGACCGTGCTGATCCAGACACCGTCGTCGCCGCGTTCCCGGATGCGCCGGAAGACATCGTTCATTCTGTCGATTGTCGACCGTTTCGTTTCGGCCGACTCCACCTCGTGTAACGGGCGGATTTCCTTGCGTGATCTAGGGCAGATAGGTGCGGGCGCCGTGCCCGTTCAGTGCCGCGATGATGCTTTCGGGGTCACCCCGCTCGACCGCGGCGAGAAGCCGCTCGTGGCGGTGCACGCCGTCCGAGGGCTCCGCCACCTCCGCCTCCCGGCGCAGGTTGACCGCCATGTAGAGCTGGAGGCGGACCAGCACCGACTCGTACAGGGTGCCGAGCTGGCGGTTGCCGCCCAGCGCGACCACCTCGACGTGGAAGCGGCGGTGCGCGTCGGCGATGGCCAGCCGGTCGCCCGCGTCCGTCGCCTTGCTCATGACCTCGAGCGCGGCGCGCAGCCCGGACAGGTCGGCGCCGGGCCGGATCGAGGCGACGGCGTGCCGCTCCAGCACGTCACGCACCTCGTAGAGCTCGCGGACGTCGTCGTCGGAGAGGGTGGCCACCCGGACGCCGCGGCGCGGGATGTGCTCCACGAGACCCTGCTGGGCCAGCAGCCGCAGCGCCTCGCGCAGGGGCGCCCGGCTGATGCCCAGCCGGCGGGTGAGCTGCTCCTCGACGAGGCGCTCGCCGGGATCGGTGCGGCCGCTGAGGATCTCGCGGCTGAGCCGGTCGAGGGCGAGGTCGACGAGGCTGTGACTCTCCAGCTCACCGTTGCCCACAGCACGAGTGTGCCAGTACCGGCACGCCCGGTGACACCGGGCGTGCCGGCCACGCCGTACGGCTCAGAAGTCGCCGGCGGTGTTGCACTTGGCCCGCTGGACCACGCAGTTCTTCACCCGGTGCCCGAGGGCGTCGTTGTCCCAGGCGAGGAACGCGTCGCCGTGCATCGAGGAGGCCATCTTGGAGGCCAGCTCGAAACCGTCGGCCGTGCCGCTGGTCGGGTACGCGATCAGGAACGAGATGGACGGGATCGCCACCGGGAAGTTCCCGCTGCACCGGCCGTCATAGGTGTACGCCACGTGCGCCTTGTGGGTCGGGCTGTCCAGGTGCACGCCGTCCCAGCAGTCCGGGAACACCAGCTGGAACATCAGCGTCGCGCCCGGCGCGCAGAGCGGCCAGTTGCCGTCCGCGCTGCGGCCGATCTCGCCGCCCGCACCCGCGCAGTAGAACTGGTTGACCGAGCCGGCCGGGGTGGGAGCCTGCAACCGGGCGTCGCCGGCGATCATCCGGAAGCCCTGCGGGAAGGGCACCGTGGCGGCCGGGTCGACCAGCCGGGAGCCGTAGTACACGACCACGTCCTTGGGCTCGACCACGCGGCCGCGCTCGTACAGGGTCGGGATCCAGTACGCCGAGAGGTCCTCGGCCGGCTTGCAGCTGGTGCCCGCGTTGCGCAGCAGGGTGGCGGTCGTGGTGTTCGCGTCGGTGCTGCGGTTGCCGATGAAACTGTGCATGTGCGAGGCGCCGGCCATCCCCGGGAAGACGATCGGGTCGTCCGGCTTCGAGTGGCTGTACAGGCAGGACGCGTTGAACTCGGGCACCCGTACGGAGTTGGCCGGCACCGGGCGTGGTGCCATGGCCCGGAACGCGGCGAGCTGGGCCTGCCAGGTGGCCTGGTCCATGGTCACCCAGCCGGCGTCGCTCTGGGCGCCGTCGCCGAACGAGAACCAGTTGACGTTGACGAAGTCGCCGCCCGCGGTGTTGCGCAGGACGGCGTACACCGTCTGCGGGCCGGTCGGATGGGTGGACGCCGTGGTGGTCAGGGTCGTCCAGTTCTGCCAGCCGCCGGTCGCGGTGATCGCGAAGCGGGCGAGCAGCGGGCCGGTGGCCGAGCCGGTGTGCAGCTCGACGCTGCCCGAGCCGGTGGCCGAGGAGACCCGGGCCGCGATGCTGAGCGTGCCCGCCGGGCCCAGGTCCACCCCGTCGTAGCGCATCCAGTCACCGTCGGCCAGGTAGGACGCGTTCTGGCCACCGCCGGTGTCGGCGGTGGCTTCCAGCTGCACGCCGGACTGGGCGGCATAGGCCTCGGCCTGCACCACGGTGGTGGCCGCGGTGGCGGTGCCCGCCGCCGTGACGGCGAGGGTTCCGGTGAGCAGGGTGGTCAGGGCGGCCCCCAGCAGGGCGCGGCGCTTCCTTGATCGGTCCATGGGCATCCTTCGGGTCGGTGCCGCCGGCTGCCCGAGGGGGATCGGCAGATCGACGGCGGTCGTTCGGGTGTCCGAAGTATCCCGTCGGGAAGCGCTTCCCGATAGTTTCCGCAGCGAGTGTGGGCACAATGTGCGGAAAGTTGACCTCGCGCCGGGAAGCGTTTACTTGACCCGGCGCCGACGTCAGGGCAGCAGGTCGTCCAGAACCGGCGGCGTGGTGAAGATGCCGTCCGCCCGGCCCAGCGTGGCCAGCCGCTCCAGCGAGGGCCGGTTGATGTCGTTGGGCCAGCTCGGCAGGATCATCGCGGTCCGGACCACATCGTTGATCTTGGTGTACGTGCCGACCGTCGCCCGGATCTCCTCAGGGTGACCCGCGGCGTACTGCAGTGACTCGTTGACCGCCGCGGTGAAGTTCTTCACCAGCTCGGGGTCCTTGTCGATGACCGCGGTCCCGGTGAAGTACATCGCCACCGTCAGATCCGGGGCGGTGTCGACGTAGTTCGAGGCGACGACCTGGCCGCCCTGGGTCAGCACCTCGGAAAGCTGCGGCTCGACCACCCACGCCGCGTCGACCTGCTGGTTCTGCAACGCGGCGGGCATCTCCGAGAACGGCATCGCCTGGAACTGGATGGTGGCCGGGTTGCCCTTGTCCTGGCGTACCGACTGCCGCACGGTGGTGTCGCCCAGGTTCTTCAGCGTGTTGACCGCGACCCGCTTGCCGGCGAGGTCCTTGGCCGTACGGATCGGGCTGCCGCCGGCCACGACGACCGCCGAGAAGTCCCGCCCCGGACGCCCGGTCGAGGCGACCCCGTTGGCCACCGCCTTGAGCGGCGCGCCGTCGGACTTCGCCGCCATCAGCGAGGTCACGTTGCTGAAGCCGAACTGGTATTTACCCGCCAGCACACCCTTGACGATCGGCGCGCCACCCTGCTCCGGCACCAGCGTCAGATCGATGCCCCGGCCGCTGAAGAAGCCCTTCTGCTTACCCAGATAGATCGGCGCGACGTCGACGATGGGGATGACACCGACACTGACCTTGGTGCCGACGCCGGCCTTGTCCGTCTTCTCGTCGTCCGAGCTGCAGGCCGCCGCGGCGAACAGGGTCGCTGTGAGAGCGACAGCGGCGAGGATCCGGCGCATGGTGAGTCTCCTGGAGGTATGCGGGCGCGGGTGGGCCCGGGAGACCGTACCCCGCAGTAGGCTCCCGCGGGGCGGCCGGAACGGTCAGAGGTCGGCACCGACCCGGCCGATGGCCCGCTCCGGCGAACGCCGGCCCGCCATCTTCCCCGGTCAGCAGAACCGCGGCAGATGATGGGCCAGCTGGGCGCGCCACGACGGCCAGTCATGCGGTACGTCGGGACCCCAGAGGTCGAGCTCGTGCCGCAGCCCCTGAGCGGCCAGCAACTGCGCCATCCGCTGAGTGGACCCGAGGGCGCCGGTGGTGTCCTCCCACTGGCCCTGCCCACACACCAGCAGCGCCGACACCCGCGACCGCAGCCACTCCAGGTGCTCACCGTGCAGATTGGCGACGTAGTCGACAGGGCTGTTGAAATAGACGGCATCGCCGCGTTCGCCCCAGCTGCGCCAGGCGGCCGGCTCGTAGTTGCCGGAGAAACAGAGGGCGAGCGGGAAGAGATCGGCCCGCTTCAGGGCGAAATTCAAGGCATGGAACGCGCCCATCGAGCACCCGGCCGTGGCGATCTCGACGCCGTCCCCGGAGTCGGCCCGCACGTGCGGCACCACGGCATCGACAACCCACGACTCGTACGAGGCGTGCCGCCGGGCCCGCTCCTCCAGGGGCAGGTAGTCGGCCGACCAGGTGGCGGCGTCGAAGGAATCAACACAGTAAAGCTTGACCCGGCCGGCCTCGATGAGCTCACCGACCGCGGCGACCATCCCGTTGTCCGCGAACTCGTAAGCCTGACCCAGCTCGGTGGGAAAAACGAGGACGGGCCGGCCGAAATGCCCATAGACGGCGACCGTGCCGGAGGCGCTGCTCGTCGGGGAGTCGAGTTTCACGGAGTAGTGACGCACCCCGCCGATGTTCCCTGCCGAGCGCGTGGCCACACCCCCGGGTACCCCGCCCGTGTCGGCTGTCACGTAGGCATCCGGCCGCGGTGTCGGTAGGGTGGTCTTAAAGCGCTTTAAGAAGCTCCCTTCAGGTAGATGAGGAACGTGCCATGCAGCTTGCTGCCAAGATCCGCGCTGAGGTGTCCCGGTGGCGGGTGGAGCGGTCGGCCCGTCGGCGGCTCAGTGCTGAGCTTGCCGCCTTCAGCAGTGCGGCCGATCGGGTCGAGTTGGAGCAGGTGCTCGACCGGCACAGCAGCGAGGAGGCTCGCGAGGTGCGGGGGATTCTGCTCCGGCAGGACGCTGTGCGCTTCTGACGGCTCTCGGCGCTGCGTCGGCTTCCATGTGCTGGAGGCCCCAAGGAAGACGTGCGGGTACTCCCGAAGCATGGGTCACTCGGTGTGGGATCGGATCGCTAGGCTGACGCCGTGACGGGCCCTGACGACAGCGATCCGGGCGTCGGCGCATCCGCGCCTGATCTGCTGATCGGCACTCCCGAGCGCGAGTCCGCCCAGGAGGCGCTGGAGGAGCACCTGGTCGCGAAGCGGCTCGATCCGGCCGACTACGAACAGCGGGTGGAAGCGTCGAAGCTCGCCCGGACCCAGTCGGAGCTGCTGCGACTCTTCGCCGACCTGCCCGCGCCTCATCCGCTGCTGCCCACCGCGGCGGCGCCGGCGGCCGAAGCGGATGACGAGACCCCTCCGCCGATCTTCCTCGCCGGCTGTCTGATGCTCGCGCTGGGTCTACCGGTCGCGGTGGTGCTGGGCTTCGCCTATGGGATCTGGTGGGCGCTCGTCGTTCCGGTTGTGGTGACTGTGGCTATCGCTTACATCGAGCACCTACGCACCGCGGGCCGGAAGCCGGTGTCGGACGACTCTTCCGAAGGCGCTTGAGCGGACAGGCGCGCGTCCGGATCACTACCCTCAGGTCATGGAGGTGGTAGATCCGGGCGACGTTGCCTCCCGGCTCCGCAAGGCATTCGCCTGCCGCTGGTGGGACCACTGGTCGCTCTGCACCTGGGGGTCGGTTTCGTCGAGGTGCGCAAGAACCGCACGCCCGCCGGGGACAGCGACCAATGGGTCCGGCGCACGACCCCGCCGGATTACCACGACCGGCACCTGGAACTCGGCTTCCGTCGCAGTCTCGTCCGATCCTCCGACCAGGTGCTCGTGGTCGATGACTGGATCGCCACGGGCAGCCAGGCGCGGACGGTGCACGCGATGATCGATGGTGTCGGCGCCGGCTGGGTGGGGTTGGCCTGCATCGTCGACGCTCTCGACGATCCGCGGATGCGGCGGGACCTGCGCCTGCGCTCACTGCTGCGCCTGCGGGACCTCTAGCGCCGGCCAGTCAGGCCGGCCGGGCTGCCCCGTCCGATGGCGGCACGCCGAGCTCGATCACGGCCGGCCCGGCCGTCCCCTGCGCCGGCCGCCGCGGCGCCCGGGTCCGGGTCCGGATGATGATCAGCAGCGAGAGGCCGGCCAGCCCGAGATTCCCGACCACCGCCACCGCGAACACCGCCCACGCCACGGTGGTGAACTCGATATCGCCGATGCCCGCAGCGAACACGATCGGCGTCAGATACAGGATCGCGTCCAGAATGAACAGTCCGCACAGCAGCCGTACCGGCCATCGGAAGCGGGCGGGGTCGCTCTGCAGCGCCAGCCCGCTGAGGATCGCGGCCACCACGGCCGCGACCGTCACCACCGCCTGCACGAAGAGCGCCTCGCGGCGGGCCACGTATTCACCGGCGACCGTGTCCACGATGCCCAGCACCGGCCCGAGCGTGAACGAGCTGAGCACCCACGTCGCCCCGCGCAGCAGTACCCCGACTATCGCCCCGGCGTAGAGCATGGCTGCTGTGCCGGGCTCGGTGCCGTCATGCTGCCCCGCGTCCATGCGGGCAAGCTAGCATCCACCGCCCAACCCGAGCTCAGATGCGCCGGCGGGGGTCGTCCGTGTGCAGCGTGTCCGTGGTCGGTGCTCCTGCCGGCTCGTAGGTGTGGATCGCCAGGCCGCTCGGGGTTGTCTGGTGGTGGGTCAGGCGCAGGCCGGCCGGCGTACCGCCGTCGGGGAACAGGCGGCGACCCGTGCCGACCACCACCGGGGCGATGATCAGCCGGAGCTCGTCGATCAGGCCGGCCGCCAGCAGGGACTGCGCCAGCCGGGAGCTGCCGTGGATCTGGAGTTCGCGGCCGGGCTGCTGCTTGAGCTCGGCGACCTGAGCCGCGACGTCGCCGGACAGTACGGTGGTCGGCGCCCAGTCGCCGGCCCGCAGCGTTTGTGAGGCGACGTACTTCGGCCGGCTGTTGAGCTGGCGGGCGACCTCGTCGTCCGGGTCGGTGGCTTTCGGCCAGTCCCGGGCGAACGCCTCGTACGTGCGCCGGCCCAGCAGGAAGCCGTCCGCCTCCCGGATCCACTCAGTGACCAGGCGCAGGAACGTCTCGTCCAGGTGCGGCACGAACCAGCCGCCGCTGGTGAAGCCATCGGTGGTGTCCTCGTCGGGCCCGCCCGGACCTTGGCTCACGCCGTCCAGGGACAGGAACTGCATCAGGCTCAGTCTCATGAGGTAACGTACTACCACATGGTTGTAGATGAGGTCGAGCCGCCGGTGTTGGATGCCGTGTTCCATGCGCTCGCCGACAGCACGCGGCGGGACATCGTGGTGCGCACCTTGCGCGACGAGTATTCGGTGTCGGCGCTGTCCCGGCTCTATCCGATGACCTTCGCCGCCGTGCAGAAGCACGTCGCCGTGCTCGAACGCGCCGCCCTGGTCACCAAGCGCCGCAGCGGCCGCGAGCAGCTCGTCACCGGCAACGTCGACACCGTACGCCGCGCCGCCCGGCTGCTCGATCAGCTCGAGCTGGTCTGGCGGGACCGGATGGACCGTTTCGGCGACGTGCTCGCCGAGGACCCGAACCCCGGAGCTCCCGCATGACCGTGACCAGCGTCCACAAAGATCCGCAGACCCGCACGATGACCCTCACCGCCGAGTTCACCGCGAGCGCCGCGGGGGTCTGGCAGCTCTGGGCGGATCCGCGCCGGCTGGAACGGTGGTGGGGCCCGCCGACGCATCCGGCCACCGTGGTCGAGCACGACCTGCGCCCGGGCGGCAAGGTCACCTACTTCGTGACCGGTCCCGGCGGCGAGCGGCGGTCGGGCTGGTGGCGGGTGCTGATCGTGACTCCGCCGGACGGCCTGGAGTTCGAGATGGGTGACCCGGACATCCCGCCGCTGCTCGTCCGCGTCCGCATCGAGGAGCAGCCGGCCGGCCGCACCCGGATGGTGATCGTCACGACCTTCCCGTCCGCCGACGCGATGGACCAGCTCATCGGCATGGGCTTCGAGCAGGGCCTGTCCACCGCGGTCAGCCAGATCGACGCCGTCCTGACCTGAGCAGGAGGGCGGTCAAGCGCCCGGGCGGCCAAGGAGGGCGTCGGGGTGGCCGCGGCGGGCACGCAGCCACGGTCCCAGGCCCTGGTCGTCCTCGGTCGCGATGAAGGCGCTGCGGGCGTTGAGCAGCGCCTCGTCGGTGTGGCTCAAGCACCCCCAGACCGTCTCGCCCCACGAATCGGCCAGCTTGACCTCCGCGGGCTGCTCGCACGGGCTGCCGTCGGCCAGCCCGACCTGGCAGGCCGCCGGCGCACCACCGCGCCGGCCGATCGCCTCGGCGGCCTGCCGGATCAGGGTGCTGCGGGCGGCTTCGTCGGTGTTCCGGGCCCGGTCCGCCGGCGTCCCGGTGCGCTGGGCGAAGACCACCACGTTGCCGTCCGGGTCCTTGGTGCGGGCTTCGCCGCCGGGTGCGTGGCTGGGGTGGCCGATCAGCTCCACCGGGTGCCCGGCGGCCTCGAACCTTTCCCGTACGGCGGCCAGGTCATCCACGTACAGGTAGATGAGCAGCGGCAGCTCGGCCTGGATCACCGGCGGCTGTACGCACGCCAGCAGCAGCGTGTGAGTGCCGCTCTGCAGGTACGACCACAGCCCGCCGTTCTCCTCGCCGCTCTGGGTCTCGGTGTAGCCGAACATCGCATAGAAGGCCTGGGCCTGCTCGACGTTGCGCACGTAGCAGACCGGTACCGCCGCTGACACCACACCGTTCATACCGGGCAAGATACCCAGCCCGCCACGATCGGGGTCGGACCGACGGGTGGAATCGGCTCCGGCCCGGCGCCGAGCCGCACCGTACGGGTTATCGTGCTTCGATCCGCGGGGGCTCCGTCAGGACGGGAGTGCGGGTTGGACTGGTTGCTCACGCCGGTGGGCGCGGCGTCGGCGGCCGCGTTGCGCGCCGAGCTGACCGCTTTTCTGCGCCGGCACGCCGAGCACCCCGATGATGTCGACGACGCCCGGCTCGTGGTCTCCGAGCTGGTCGGCAACGCCGTGCACCATGCCGGCGGCCCGGTGTGGGTCAGCCTGGACTGGTCCCAGGCGCGGCCGTTGCTGACCGTGCACGATCTCGGTCCGGCGTTCGAACTGGGTGAGCTGTCGCTGCCGGAGACCGCCAGTGAACGCGGCCGCGGCCTGTGGCTCGTCTCCCAGCTGGCCAAGGACCTCGACGTCGTCGCCAAGCGCGGGCAGGGCAAACGGGTGCAGGCGGTGCTGGCGCTGACCCGGCGTACCGAGGTGTCGTTCGATCCGTTGCGCCGGCGGCTCAATCCGCTGCCGGCCGCGGACGAGGCTGGACCGGCCGGATTCGGCAAGGAGGCGTTCCTGCGGGCGCTGGTCGTCGAGCTGGCCCGGACCGCCGAGGCGGATCAGGGGCCGGCCGTGGTCGAGCAGCTCGTCGCGCAGGTCGGCGCCACGGTCGGCGGGCAGATGGAGGAGGAGTACCGCCGGGCCCGTACGGTGAGCGGCCGGCTCACGCCCGAGCAGGTCGCCGACTGCTACCTGCGGCTCAAGGGGGCCATCGACGGCGACTTCTACGTCATCTCCACCGGCCCGGACAAGATCGTGCTGGGCAACCGGCGCTGCCCGTTCGGCGACACCGTGCGGCAGGCGCCCGCCCTGTGCCGGATGACCTCCAGCGTGTTCGGCGGGATCGCCGCCCGCAACCATGACGACGCGGTGGTGCTGCTGGACGAGCGCATCGCCGTCGGTGACCCGGAGTGCCGGGTGACGGTTCTGCTCGGTGCGGCGGCCCGGAACAATCCGGGCGGGCACCACTACCGGGCGCTTTCGTAGCGAGCGATCCGTGCCCGCCGGTGACGATCGGTTCGCGGTCGTTGGGTATAACCGGGGCCATGGACGTTGAGGAACTCGCGCGGCTGGTGGGTGAGGTGCCCGGCACCCAGGTCTCGATCGAGGCCGATGTGCTGGTCGTGCGGGTTCCCGAGATCGGGGACGAGGCCCGTGTCGCGGCGGGGGACGTGCTCAGCCATGACGTGACCACCGGACCCACCGGTCAGCCCGTCGTCGTCCTGGGGATCCGCCGCGGGCACGAGGAGCTGCCGCTGATCGTCACCGTGGACGACATCGTGTTCACGCCGGCGTACGCGGCCGACATGATCGACGACCCGCTGACGGCGGTGCCGGCGATGCCCGACCTGGTGGCGTACTCGGAGATGCACCGGGACGTGCGCGCGCTCGGTAAGGCCATCGACGATCCCGATCTGGAGCTGGATCCGGAGGTCCTGGGGGCCACCCTGCTGGTGCACCGGTGCTTCCTGGCCGGGGCGGTCCGGGTGGGGCTGTGGCCGGTGCGGGTGGCGGCCTGGTGGGAGTACATGTGGGCCCGGGTCGGCCGGGATCTGCCGATCGTGCGGTTCCGCCCGGACCCGCAGTGGGACCGCCTGATGGCGGCCGTGACCGAGGCCCGCCGGCACGCCGCCGCGGTCAAGCAGACCGAGGCCCGCGCCCTCCCGTGACCGGCCCGGGGAGCAGGCTCAGGGCAGGGGGCTCTGGGCGGCCGGCTCGATGAGCTCCCAGCGGGGGTACTTGGGATCGCGGTTGTCGCCCGACGACTGCCCGCGCAGCCGGCGCTGGATCCAGGGCAGCACGTGCTCGCGGTAGTACCGGGCGTTCTCCACCATCCGGCGCCGTGTCCCGGCCGCGCTGCCGGCCGGCTCGGGTGGTTCCGCGTACCCGAGCGCGTGCAGGACCAGGCCGGCGACCCGGCGGTGGCCGGCGCTGTTGAGGTGCAGCCGGTCGGCCGACCAGTACCGGTGGTCCCGGATCTCCTCGTCACCGAAGGCGTCGACGAAGGTGACGTCGTGCCGCGCGCAGAGCTCCCGGCTGGCCGCGGTCAGGTATTCGCCGCGCCGGCGGATGGTCCGGCCGAACGGCAGCTGCGCGGTCGGGTCGGCGCCGCTGAGCACCACCGGGCGTACCCCGGCGTCGACGCATCGCCGGACCGCCTGCTCGATCATGGCCACCAGCTCGGCCAGGTCGACACCCGCGCGCATCATGTCGTTGCCGCCGCCGTTGAAGGTCAGCAGGTCGGCGGGTGGTTGCAGGGCCAGCGCGGCGTCGAGCTGGGTGGTGACGATGGGCCGCAGCAGCCGGCCGCGGATGGCCAGGTTGGCGTACTCCAGGGTCTCGCCCCGGGCGGCCAGCCCCGCGCTCAGCCCGGCGGCGACCAGATCCGTCCAGCCCCGCACCGTGCCGTCCGGCAGTTCGTCGCCCATCCCCTCGCTGAAGCTGTCCCCGATCGCGACGTACCGCATGGCACCGCCCTTCCTGTCGACTCCCGAGAAGGCTAATGGCATGAAGGCGGGCGGACGGGGAAGGGCTAACGGGGTGATGGCTGAACAGGGCGACGCAGAGGGGGCCGTGCGGGTCGGCGGCTCCTACGACTTCACCGCGCCGGCGGAGGTGGTCTTCGGGGTGCTGACCGATCCCGACCGGATCTCCCGCTGGCTGCCGCGCGGCATGAACACCGAGGCGGCCGGCCGGGACGAGGTGCGGGTCCGGGTCGGTGCGCAGATCTACCCGTACGGTGTGAAGGTGGTCACCGACCACCTTGAGCTGCAGTGGCACTCGCTGGACAGCACCGGCCTGCACGGCACCGCCCAGGTCGACGACGCACCGGCCGGCGGCAGTGTGGTGCGCGCCGAAGTGGTCGTGCCGGCCGGGCTCGCCGACGACCGGCAGGTCCGCGAGCTGCTCGCCGAGACGATGGTCCACCTCCAGCGCGATGTCAGCGACAACTTCAACGCCGGCTGACCGCGCTCTGTCCCAGGTGCAGGCCGGCGGGGCCGGTCACTACGACTTTCGTCGCAGAGACCGGCCGGGCGAACCCCGCTCAGTGGCGATGTGGCGGGGGTC